>JBBQLR010000001.1:0-83467 GCA_038328135.1 Patescibacteria group bacterium
CTACGATGTGCTTGAACATGTAGATAGCCCACATGAAACAATAATCCTACTTAAAAAATTGCTGAAGAAAAAAGGCATCATCCTCATACAAACTCCAAACTATCTGAGCATCATGGCCAAAATCGTGAAGAATTGGTCTTGGTGGATGGTAGAGGATCATCGGTTTTTCTTTTCGAGAAAGGCTCTTTCCCTACTATTTAATAGAAAGAACTGGAAGCAATTGTTTTACAACACCTATGAAGAATGGCCAGATTTTAAGAAAAACCTCGATGGTACCTTTTCCCACAAAATAAGCAAGGCTTTTTATTTGGGAATTTTTATTCCATTTTATTTTGTATTCAGAAAAATGTTGTGGAAAAGAGGAAATGGAGGCTTGCATTTAGCACTTTGGCGAGTGCTATCATGAATACCAATCTCACGGTGCTCATTCTTACAAGAAATGCGCAAGCTACTCTCGAAACAACGTTAAAAAGCATTGAGGGTTTAACGAACAACGCTATTGTCATTGATGATTATTCTACCGATTCTACAAAAAAAATAGCAAGAAACTACGGATGTTGGGTATTGAATCACCACTTTAATAATTTTGGTGACCAACGGGTATTTGCGCTCTCACAGGTAAAGACTGAATGGACTCTTGTGTTAGATAGCGATGAAGTACTTACTGCACAGAATAAAGTTGAAATAGCCACTGTAATTCAGAACAGCGATTTTGATGGGTATTATCTTCATTTTCGAAACCACTTGTTTGGCAAAAAACTTAATTATGGAGAACTACATAAAAAACTGGTTCTTTTCAAAACAAAAAAAGCACATAGTATTTCACAAGAAATTCACGAGCGCTATCAAGTAAAAGGAAAAACGAGTGAGCTTCAGTCTGAGGTTCTCCATTATTCGTACCGGTCGATTAGTCAAATCGTCCGAAAATTTTTATGGTATTCAATCCTTCAAGCAAAAGAATATAAAAAAGAGAAAAAGAGGTATGGATTCAGAGAGCTTATGTTGAATCCTATCCATATGTTTTATGCACGCTTCATTACAGATGAGGGGTACAGAGATGGCTTGAATCGCATTTTTTTAGATTACCAGTTCGCCCAAATGGAGTTTTTGTCCTATTTTCTTATCCCATTCGTAAAAGCAACAATGCGAATAAGTGTCGATTGTGGCCCCTATGCTGAAGGAGAGAGAGTCCAAAGTGGAATAGACAGGATCATTCAAGGTATCCATTCTCAAGGGTTAGATAGCTATGACTATTATTGGTTCAGCTTTCACCCAAAATCACACTATAAGCTGTTTAATCACTTATATGCTCAATTTTGGTTACCCCTCGCTACTCTCTTAAAAAGATGTGATGTATTCCTGGGTACTGCTGGTACGATTCCCTTCATTCTTCGTTATTTTCGTATTAAGAAAATAGTATTTATCTATGATTTTGGGTTTTTTTCTTCACCTGATGATTATGTTTCATCAGCTAAAAGATTGCAAAAACAGACAGAACAATCAATCCTCTATGCAGATTCTATTGTGGTTTTTAACGAAGCAATATATGAAGAATTTTTTATTAGATATCCACAATATGGTTATAAAGTATCAATGATTCCTGCAGGAGCAGACCATCTGGATAAAATCGAAGAAGAACCTGTAGCTATTCAATCTGATACACCTTTTTTATTATATGTAGGGGTTGTAAAACCAGTAAAACGAATTGACAAGATTCTTTCTGTCATTGGAGACGCACATTGCATAATAGCGGGTCCACAAGAATCACACTATGTAAAGAATTTGCACATTGGTGCAACTCAACACGTGGAGTTTATCAAAAGCTTGAGTGATGGGCAGCTTAAGTGGCTGTATAAAAATGCAAAAGTAATGATATATACATCGAAGCACGAAGGGTTTTGTTATCCCGTCCTTGAAGCTCTTTCTTTGGGGTTAACGGTAGTTGCATTAGATTTACCGGTGCTGCGTACATATCAACCTTATTTCCCTCATTTGCTATTAGTAAAAACGGATGAAGAGTTGAGGAAAGAATTAAAAAACAGTAATAAAAAGGTACATTTCGTTCAAACGATTCCATATAAATGGAGTGTGTTTGCAGGACATTTAACCGCACTTTGGCAACCTCATAGGGTACCCAACAAAAAGGTGGCCTTTATAGGGGTACTTTATAAAACCCAGCAAGAAGAAGTGATACGACTTGAAAACCAAATCAAAAAAATTAATTTACCGTCGTTTGCTATGTATTGGATAGATAACTCCTCAAATGGAAAAGGATATGCGGCGGGGATAAACGAAGGGATACGCCGTGCGCTTCTTGATAATTGTGACACGTTTATAGCGTTGAACATGGATATTTCGCTCCAAGGCATAACCGCTGAGCAAATAGTAAAAGCCATGAGTGAATTTGATGTATGGGGATTTGCAATGAAACAGGATACCACTCTTTATTACGGTGGCGAAATAGAAAAATGGAGGATGAGTGGAGGTCTCCTTAAGAATAAACCCAAATATCGATATACTGAAGTAGATTTTGTGAGCGGTTCTGTTTTGGGGTTTTCAAAAGAGGTTGTGCAAACAGTGGGTTTTTGGGATGAATCTTACTTCATGTATTACGAAGATGTGGATTATTGTGTTCGCGCGAGAAAAAATGGATTCTCAGTGGGAATAGATTCAGATACTTCTTTTAACCATTTTGAGGTTTCAAAGTCAAATAGAAAGAAGGCTCGGTGGATAGGAAGAAGCAGATGGAGATTTTTTTGGAAATACGCTAATTTGAAACAAAAGATGAGAGAGGTTGTACGATTACCAAAAACAATGTTAAATCAATGAAAATCTCATTTATCCGAGGAGCATATTTGAACAATTTCGAAGGACAAAATTATGATTTACCAATCACTGGGTATTCCTCGTTGTATCCCCTAGACCAAAATATCCCATTCCCGCTCGTTAAGCTCCCCAGTATCGCAGATCTACAAACTATCTCGCTACTTAGTTCTCCCGTAAAATATTTCTCAAATAGAATTTTGGGGGATAGCCAAATACTTTTTGGATTGGAAAAATATATAGTGAATTCCGATATTGTCCATGTCGGGGATCCCCATTACTACTATTCATACCAAGCAGCACAGTTAAAAGATACTGGACGAATCAAAAAATTGGTGTCTACGTGGTGGGAAACAATCCCATTTAATAACGAATCAACATATGCAAAAAAATTCATTAAAAGATACACAATGAACCAAGTGGACATGTTTATTTGTTACACACAAAGGGCAAGAGAATGCCTCATCCAAGAAGGAGTGGCAAAAGACAGAACGACTGTAATTCCCCTCGGTGTAAATCTCGCTCAATTTCATCCGTTTGAGAGAAAGAAATCAAATCGGTTTGTAATTCTCTTTGTTGGTCGATTGGTTGAAGAAAAAGGGATATTGGATTTATACCAGGCTTTTAAGCTGATTGCTTCAAAAGAAAAAAATGTCCAGTTGAGGATAGTGGGAGAGGGCCCGCTTGAAAAGAAGCTACGATATGAAATTCAAAAAGATGGGCTTACAGATAGAGTAGCGATAGATTACGTATGCTACAAAGATATCCCCCTTGTGTTCCAGAATGCTGACGTACTTTGTGTTCCATCAAAAAAAACCAAAACATGGGAAGAACAATATGGAATGGTTTTTATCGAGGCAATGGCAAGTGGAATCCCAATAGTGTCATACGACTCAGGCTCAATTAAGGATATTGTGGGAAACGCTGGAATAATTATCCCTGAAGGCGAAATGCAAATATTAGGAGATTCTCTCACACTTTTAATCAAATCAGGAGCATTGGGTAAGAAAATTGGTACAATAGGAAGAGTAAGGGCAGAAAAGATGTACGATTCTCGCAAAACTGCGAAAATACTATTTAAGGTATATCAACTAGTAAACGAACAATGAAAATATCAGCAATCATTCTCGCAAGAAATGAGGAAAGAAAAATTGAAAAAGCAGTGACGTCTCTTTTATTCTGCGACGAAGTGCTTGTAATCGATGATGAATCGTCCGATGATACTCCAAAAATTGCGGAAAAAGCAGGCGCAAAAGTTCTTATTCACTCAAAAAAGAATGAATTTTCTGGACAACGAAATTGGGCAATGGAACAGGCTAAAAATGATTGGATTCTCTTTATCGATGCCGACGAAGAGGTGTCTCATGAACTAAAATCAGAACTATTCAAATTGCAGATACATACTGGTATAGCTTCGTACGCAATTCCTCGACGAGATTATTTTTGGAATAGGGAAATGAAGTATGGTGAAACTCAAAAAGCTCGCACACAAGGCATCGTCCGCCTTATAAAAAAAGGAAGTGGGGTTTGGACAGGCGCAGTACACGAAACATTCACAGCATCTGGGAAAGTGGAAAAACTCCATAGCTTTCTCAACCATTATTCCCATGATTCAATATCATCCTTTGTAACGGATATAAACTTTTACTCAACCATCCGGGTACTAGAACTTGCCAAAGAAGGCAAAAAAGTATCTGGCTTTGAAATAATGTTTTTTCCGTTAGGAAAATTTCTCTACACCTATTTTGTATTACGAGGATTTTTGGACGGGTCGGTTGGATTTGTGTATTCATTTATCATGTCGTTTCATTCGTTTTTAGTACGAGCCAAATTAGCCACTCAGACTTATGTTTGATCAATTGCTAATCTCTGCTATTTTCATATCCCTTCTCGCTGGACAATTTGCTCGAATTGAGCTTTTTAAAGGGGAAGTAAACATATATGTTCAGGAGATTCTCCTCCTTATATTTATCGTAAGCTCATTTATTCGGTATGGAATTACTCCCTTACGCGTTCTTTTTAAATCAAAGGTAACTTTAGCTTTCTCAATTCTCCTCCTTTTTTCTTTTTTCATTTCATTTGACCAATTTTCTATTATTCAAAATGGAGTTGCTCTCCTCTATTTTGTGAGATTAGTGCTTTATTTAGTGTTTGGAATTTATCTTTTTACTAGCGTTAAAAAGGAGAAAAATAAGAGAATATATATATATAATCAGATATTTACGTTCAGCATTTTACTTCTCACAACAACAACAATTCAGTATATTTTTTATCCCAATTTCTGGATACTCAAGCCTCTTGGATGGGATCCACACATGTTTAGGGCGTCAGCGGCATATTTTGATATCTATATCGCTGCTGCAGTGTATGGAATGCTTGCCTTTTACTGGTTGAAAAAGAAGAATTATATTCTAGTTTTTTTGTTCACCGGAGCACTCGCATTATCGTTTTCCCGATCAGCATATATCGCATTTATTTTGAGCTTAGCTTATTTCTTTATATCACAAAGAAAATGGAAAGAAATACTATTAACAATACTCATGTTCATCATTTTAATAATGTTTATCCCAAAGCCATTCGGGGAAGGTGTAAACCTATTTCGGACAGCGTCCATTCAATCGAGAATCCTTGACTATAAACTTGGATTCAAGATTTGGCAGGAAAAACCTCTATTCGGATTTGGTTATAATAGAATCCGTGCAGCGAGAGAACATCTAAATCTTGTTGGAGTTGATGACAGGTCTCATTCTCTTTCAGCCTTTCATAGCAGTCTTTTAATAATTTTGGTAACAACGGGATTGGCTGGATTTTGCGTATTTTTATTCCAAGTAGTTTTGTTTTTTAGGAAGTATCCTCGATTGAGGCTCTATGTCATTTATATTCTTACCATGTCGTTATTTGATAATGTGCTTTTGCATGTACTCGTGTTATTGCCTCTCATATTTATTATGTCTAGTCTCAACTATTCATCCTTGGAGTAGGTAATAGTGAGCTCTTTAATTTCTTGGTTTCCCACTATATCTTCAGCGATTATGGTAATGTTATTATCTCCTTCTTTGAGCCTGAACATTGTGGTGAACTTGCCGTTAACGTCTACGATCAAGGGGGAGCCATTTACTTGAATTGTTGTTTCTTTGTCCGTGGTCCCAGATATCTTTACGTCTTCCTTATTAACTTTTGATTTATCATTTGGTTCCTGAATTTCAAGCTTAGGTTTGTCGCTTTTATATAAAACGTCGAACGAAGGTGTTTTTTTCGTTTCTTTGGATTTAGATGATTTAGCAATAAAGTAAACAGTATTTGTCCCTTTTTCAAGCCCTTTGATAGATCCCGCAAAAGAATCGGATATAGAGATTTCATCCTGCTTTTCGTCATTTAAATATAGCTCCAATTTATCGTAATTAAGTGAAGTTCCTGAGAAAAGCAAGGTGGCACTATTGGTAGCTGAAGGAATGGGATCGATATTTATGGAATTTAACGTATTTGTTTGTTGAATTGTCGGCTGTTTAGATCCATTATTAGCTAATTGATTAATAAAGAGAGTAAAAGATACGAGCATTTTAATTCCAACACTGAAAAAGAAGACAATAAATGCTATGAACAATACAAAAGCTATAACTATACGCTGCAGTAATTGTTTATTTTGATGTTTTTCTAAGTGTGACATGGTTATTTAAAACTAATTTTTGATAACTTGATTTTACACTTTTTTGGAGCCAGTAGTCGGAATCGGACCGACGATCTTTCGCTTACGAAGCGACTGCTCTACCAACTGAGCTATACTGGCAAAGGGGGATTCTGTGAATAATTATAACAGAGGAAGGCTCTGTTCTGACCTATTTTAATCGACAAGAAATAAATTCAAATGAGCGGGATACGAGAATTGAACTCGCTTCTCATCCTTGGGAAGGATGCATACTACCGGTGTACTAATCCCGCAATTTGGCTATTATGTGTAGTATAACAAAAAGAACTTGAGGCACGAGCTGTTTTTATTCGGTTTTCGGCAATCTAGAAAATCAGCCATTAAATACTAATACCAATAAATATATATTTTGGCTTCTTGTGTTGCTCCTACCTTGTCCAAATGCGGCTTATAAGCCCTTGCACAATGTTTTAATCTCATACAAATTAAAAGGATATGATATTAATTATCGTTCTTTTAACCCTACTCACTTTCGTATTTCCCGTTCACGCGCAGGATTTTATTCCCTATCAGAATAACCCTGTGCTTTACGTAAATGGTGGCATGTATCAACCCTCTGTCTTAAAAGATAAAAGTACGTATGATATCTGGTTTACTGAGGGCCAAAATGGGCGTGCTGTAATTTCAAACATGAAATCTTCAAACGGAATTGATTGGTATGATAAAAAGACGCTTAATCTTTCATCAAGTAAAAATAATCATGATCCTTCGATGATATTCCAGAATGGCACATATGATTTATATTTTGCCTCCTCAAATCTCAACTATTCCGATATGTCTCTATGGAAAGCATCAAGCTCGGACGGAACAACCATCACACTCGGAAGTGAAAAAAGAATTATGAGCCCAAGCCTTCCTTGGGAAGGAAATTCCATTTCAAGCCCTTCCATAATTCAGGATAACGGCATCACATATCTATTTTATTCAGGGAATGGAAATAATTGGGCAATAGGACTTGCAACTTCCCCCGATGGGGAGACATGGAATAAATGTGCCACTTCTCCTATTGTTCCAAATTCCTCAGGCCCATACATCGTACAGTATGACTCACAGTTTTTCTTATTCTTCCACACGACCTCTGGAACAGTGGAAATGAAAAAGGCCGTATCGTTAGATGGATGCAATACTATTTGGTCAAATAGCGAGCCACTACCCTTTTCCTTAAACGACCCCACCGCTCTTGTAGTTGATTCAAATCTCTGGATTTATGGAACAGCACAATCTACCCATGGATCATCATTATTTCTTGCGGGCTCATCTTCCATCTCTCCACCCTCGTACCCCATTGTTTTAGTTCCTGGCATGTTTGCTTCTTGGAACAAGGAAGCCATGCTACACAACACAACGGTCGATAATTCATTATGGAAAATTAATAAGAACGTTTCGGAATATGATGCTTTTCTATCCACTTTAGAAAATGTGGGGAGAATACAAGGAAAAGATGTATTTATCTTCCCGTATGATTGGCGCAAATCAATTACTGATACGACGAAAAATCTTGATTCCTTTTTAAACTCTACTGTTTGGAACTTACATCCATATCAACCTGTGCAACTCGTTGGGCATTCTTTGGGAGGGGTAGTAACAAGAGTATATGCTGATCAGAATGATTCAAAACCAATAAAAAACGCAGTTTCAGTAGGCGCTCCTTTGCTGGGAGCAGTACAAGCTTATAAGCCGCTTTTCTCAGGAGATATCGATCGTGAAAATACATTGATATGGATGGCGGAAAAACTTATTTTATTGCTTAATAAAACCAGCTCAAACACTAACAAAGAAAAAATAACTCAAATGCTGCCAATTTTATATGATGTGCTCCCTGCATTCCCCTATCTTAAAAATGAGAATAATATAGAAGTAATGAGTTCATTAACCAATCCGCTTCTATTTTCTTATCCAATCAAAACGGCTCCCAATGTTCCTCAACTCTATTTAGGGGGGAGCGGAATACAAACTCTCGCTGGACATACGGTAGATTCAAAAAATAATATAATTTCTTCTTGGAAAGAAGAGGGTGATGGAGTTGTGTTAAGTAAAAGCACGCTCAACACCGTTACTCCGGCACCCCTACAAAACCATGGGGAAACAATATATGCAAGAGAAAGCATCAAGACAATACTTTCCAATCTTGGAGTAGCAGTGCAAGACTCAAATATCCCAACCGGAAAAGCAACTTCTATCTTTCCCGCTATTCTGGTATTTATTCAGTCCCCTGCGACAATGCAGATTACGCACGATGGGCTCGTTACCAAGGAAGATGAAGGCATGATACATATCCAGAATGCGAATAACGGTGTGTATTCATTGCAAGTATCAGGTAATAAAACGGGAGAATATACCTTAGGTGTATGGCTTATCGGTTCATCTGAGGACAAGTGGTTTCAGTTCAAAAAACAAGCGACAAGTGGCAAAACCGATGAATATGTTATTTCCTTTGATGGAAATTTAGGGGGTATGGCAAAAGAATATGTTGCTCCTTCGCCGACTCCTACTCCTTCTCCAAAACCGACTGCAAAACCAACATGTATCCCAAAACCCACAAATAAGCCCCAACCCACCGCCAAGCCTTCCCCAACACCAAAGCCCCAGAATCATGGTAAAGAAATAAAGATTATTAAGTTATGGATAAAGTTAGTAAGCCAATTCTTTCAGTTTCTAATAAGAAAAGATTACAAATTAAAGTCGGCGGAGTCAGAGCTATTTTTATCAAGCTCGCCCGACATGGAGGAGAAATCCGTGGAGTCCATTGCGTTTTGTTGAGTGGTAAGATCTTCTTGCGATTGGATGACAATCGGAGTCACTGTAGGGGTGACTTCCCTGGTTGGCACTGGTATCCCGGTAGGCGTTTGCAAAGTAACAACCTTTTTTTGTTCAAGAGTAGTGAGGTCAAGCTTCATTTTGTAGTAAATTCCTCCCAGTATGGCCAATGCAACAATAAATCCGGCAATTACCCCAACTCCCATATAATTTGGTTCGTTTGATTTATGCAACGTTTGCATGGCGGGCATACCAGACGTGGGTACAGTTTCTATAATTCTTGGCGGTAAAGGTGTTGCATTAAACATGGTCATATTATTTTTGTATGGTTGGCGATGCTATATCCTTTATAGCATCGATTAATATTCGTATCGATGTACGATATTCAGCGAGTGCATGAATCACAAGCTGCATATCATCTCTATATTTTTTGATATGCTCGGTTGGATTTACGCCTGTACAGTTGAACGAAGTAATATCCCCCTGAGCCGAAGCGATAAGTGGGGTAATAGACGCTTTTCTTGTTTCCGCTACACCAACTAATTCCTCATAAGACACGAGAAATAGGTTTCTCTTTATATAATATACCTTTACGCTATCAAGCACCGAAGTGTAATGCACAAGCGTTTTACCTACCATTTCCGTGAGTTGAGTGGACCTCTTGAGGATAGGGGTTGATCTCTCCTTACAAATCTTCAGTTTTTGTTCATTGAGCCGAGCAGTCACTGCTTCTTTGTAAGCTCCTACCATACCGCTGGGCGTGGCTAACGGAGGCTTTTTTTCGGTGGTTGTTTTCTCACCTTGTGACGATTTAAGCCGTTGAAGCAACGTGCTTGAAGCAGATGCGTTTGAGGTATGAATCATCTCTGTAGGGCGTAGCATAAGGGCTGATCCAGTGGCGGTGCTTACGCCCAGCACCTTTCCATATTGCTGAGAAGTAGATTTTATAATTACGCTGCTCACAAACAAAGTGAGCATAAACACAACAGATAACGTCCAATATTTTTCCATTTCTCCTTTCATTATTCAATATTTAAGCCAGTATGTCAAGGTTGCGACCTTGTTAGTTAAATTTGGATTCATATGCCAATCTGTCTTCATATTTACTGACTACTTAACCTTCTGTATTCTCGTAGGTTACACATAGAGGCATGAGAAGGGGTTTATTCAACCATGTCGGCAACCACAATTAAGCGCTTGAGGGTTGTGCCAGGTGGCCAACAGGTCATGAGGGTGAGCGTTTTCCATCCATCAGTTTTAGCAGATAGATAATTTATCTCTTTTGGATTGATATATTTGAGTTCACGAACTTTATAAATGTATAGCTTATTTTCGTAATATATATCAATTTCATCTCCTTTACTCAGTTTATAGAGCAAATAAAAGACTGCATTGTATTGGTTTGCAACGTACCAATTACCTGCTGAATGCGCAAAGATGAAGGTATTGCCCGTTTGTCCCGGAAACACCGTTCCACGGGCATGTGCGACTCCTTTTGTGAGGGCTTGTTGATATACACTCTCTTTCATAGGATCCACATTCGCTATTACTTTCGTATTTGCTTTAATCTTTGGAATAACAATTCCAAACTTCCTGTCTAATGGTGTTATCTTAGCTATATCCTGTTTGCTTTTTACTGCAATACGAAAAAGCACTTCCTGTTTGATTACCGGAAAGAAAGTGAGAATAAAAAGAGCTATCCCGCTTAGAAGCATGCTAGCGCCGACAAAAATCAGTCCTTTTTCTGGGTGAATTTTATACTTGTGGTCCGTTTTGTCTTTTTCTGTAGATGACATACCCTATTAATGCGATTGCTAATACGACTGCGGCAATATACCAAGGACGCATGTTCTTACTTGTTACTGCTCCAAGAACTTTTTCCATAGCTGTTTTTTCTTTTGGAGGAACCATTTCCCCGAGGACTTGTCCTGCAGATGTGGTTGCACCTGGTGTGATTGTTGTTTGTTCTCCAAGAACCGCTTCCTCGCCCGCTGGAACATTTGCGCCTTCAACTGGGATTGCTCCACCTGCTGCCTCTGTGGTTGATGTGGTTGATGTGGTGGTTGTGGAAGTTGATGAGGATGTAACTGTTACGACGCTATCGCCAATAGACCCAGATCCATTTCCAAAGGTGTCAAATGCACGTATCACGTAATAATACGTCTTGTTACAATCTGGAACACTATCGGTATAGCTACCATCGGAATTTGACGCGATGTTCACTGTTCCCACTCTGGTACTTGAATTAAGACCAAAGTCTGTATTCTCGTTTCGATATACCTCTACCTTTACCGTCTTTCCGCTGTCATCTGCTGTTTTGAATGAAATCTTGTATTGACAAGATGAGATATGGTCTTTTGCATAGTTTGTTGGTGTACTAGGGCCTTCGGAGTTGTTGTAATCAACAGCTACGATTTGGCTTTGCACTGGCCCTTCCCCTGCTGCATCTACAGTTGTATAGAAGTTGTATGTACCTTTTTGTGAAAGGAACGATTCTGAAATTGGGCATTCACCCGTATTGCCTCCTGTTGTAAGGAGCGAAATATCAGATCCAAATTGTGAATATCCTCCATCGGATGGGCTCTTCTTATAGCATTTTACTGTTAAATCTCTACCCTCAAGGTCAAGTGTTACAAAAATAAGGTTAAACAAGGAATTCGTTGGCGTCTTAGGCTCTGATATGCGAATGGATAGATTGCTTGGAGCATCTGCCAAGACGGGCTTCCCAACTGCAAATATACTCACTGCGAGCATTAATCCAACGGCTGCTAACACCGCTTTTTTTAACATTCTTTTTTTAAGTAATAGACCCATAAGAATGCTTATTATACCAAATCCTGATAACAAAGACATTATGTACAGCCATATCGTTTCAGATCCTGTACCTGGCAAATTACTTGTTGATGCTCCTAATACGTCGCCGTTTGAATCTTTTTTCTCTACTTTCTTTATATCGGTTGAGGATGTGTTCTGCGTTTCCTGATTGATAGCGACTTTTGTGCCTACAAAACGGTCAGTTACCACTCCAGGGTCAAGGACACCAGCATCTACCGACGTTGCAAGCAGCTTATCTGGGCTCGTAAGTGAACAATCTGTGTTGAATTCACATCCATAAGCCCAAGCTAAATCCTTGTAGAGCCCAGGCTTAACTGATGGGTCAACTGTTGCAGTATAACTAAGTACGATTTCATCATTTATTGCTGCATCTCCTACATTCCATTTTCCTGGGGAATGATATACAGGTTCATCAATTGAGAATGGCACTCCATTTCTTGTTGCGCTCCAGCTTCCCGGCTTATACTTGAAACCGTTTGGCAACAAATCTGTTACCCATAAGCCTTTTATATCATTCTCTGATACCTTCAACTTCATCTTATAGTGTACCTCGTCACCGGGTGATTTATCGTTTGGCCAAGTGTCGTTTAATTTGGCAAGAGAAATCACAGAGTTTTTATGATCATTTGTATAGGTACACATAACCTCTTTTCCTGGTTCAACGGTAAAGCTATGCGTCGCATTTGGCGTCGGGGTTGGTGTTAAACTTTCATCACTATCATTGTTTGTATTTTCCCCTGTACATACTGCGCCGGTAAGTGTCCATCCTGTCGAACCATTTTCTGTAAGACTATAAGTGCCAGGAAGTATATTATCAAATGTCTTAGATTGTGTGGTTTTCTGAGTAATAAGATCAAAAGATTCCGGTAAATTACTTCCACCCGTTAAGGTGAAGTTAAATGTACCATCATCTTGTGTCGTTTTTTTCACTACTGTAATTGACCCACGTTTAGTGTTGGTAAATGTACAGGTGATATTTTCCCCTGCACTTATGTTAATTGCGTTTATTGAGCTTCCATCGCTACAAGTGGCACTCGTCTTATCCCAACCAGCTACACTTGCTTCAGACAATGAATAAGTTCCCGAAATCACATTTAAGCTATGTGGCGTGTCTGTGTCTTTTAATCCAAATGTATCAACCATTTTGGTTGCTTTTGATAAGGTAAAGTCAAACGTTGTCTGATCATCTGCGGGATTTGTTACTTTATCCACAGTAATAGTACCCATTGGCTGGTTATAAAGCACGCAATAGATACGTGTCCCAGCAGACAAATTTAGAGTCGCTCCAGAATTTTTTGAGGTACTCCACGGTGTACCATCCTGAGTAAGTTTATCCACATCCGGCCCGAATACCTGTTGCTTTCCGGCATCTGCCCCAACATCAAAATAATAGCCTGAGTTTACAGGTAAACTCACTGTTGCATCCATACAACGACCCCATGAAAATTCATATCCGCTTTTTCCATTTTCTTCAAAAGTGTAAACACCATGGGCCAATTTAATATTGTTATAAGGACCTGCCTGATTAAATGCGTAAGAGGTGCCAACGTTAGTATTTGAAACAGCCCCAACCGACAGTCCATTACTATCTTTTACCTCTGCTGTCCAAGTTCCATTTGCAGCAAGTGGAGAAGCTGCGCCTAGCGTGTCTTTATATGATTCAACTTTATACCACCATATTTCAACACCACCACATACTTTTGAAGTCGAGTCAGTGTTTATTGTGTAATTAAGTGCATCCGTATTTGAAATGTCATTACCACCTGCATTAATAACTTTCACTTCCCACCCAGCAGAACCAGCAGGGCTATTGCCTGTATTCATAGCAATAAGCTGTGCATTTGAACCGGTTACGGTTAATGCTCCATAATTTTGCATGTCCGCCCATGCAACAAATCCTCCGCCAGCATTAAAGTATCGACCCATGAGTTTGTATCCAGAACTCCAGTTTGCCACGTTTACTTTAAGTCCATCATCATCCCACGCACTCCCAACACCGCACGCTTGACCCGCAATGATTTTAGTCATGGCAGGAACAATTGTGACAACGGGTTTAAGTATACAATTCGATTGGCAATCGGAAGTACCATCACACTGTTCCTGTGCATTTTTTATGCCATCTCCACAAAAGGGGGCGGATGTAGGAGTGGCAGTAGGAGCGCTCGTTATTGTCGGAACTGCGGTGTTTACCAAGTTGAATGATTCGGTAGCGGCATCAATAGTTACTGGCCCTGATCCGGAAGTGTAATTCCATCCAGACTGATCAATTTCACCCAATTGGTAATCTCCATAGGTAACTCCCGAAAAAGTTATACATCCGTTTTTTCCGGTAATGCCTGTGTATCCTTTGAGTATATCTACAGCAACAGATCCACTATTGTCAGAGTACACATCATCAAGGATCTGCATGGAGATTGCACCCCCCGCATACCCGGCGTAGCTTTTTGCATAGATATGGGCAGGATTAAAGTAGCTCCCCCAATCCGCTGTGTCTCCATCAACCTTAACTCCTAACCATCCATTATGTGGAGCGGGAGAAGTTGATACTTTCACCCAAGGCGCAAACGCACCCCCATACATAGAATCTGAAGGAGCGCGTTTCGACCACCCTGCATCAGAATATTCTGCTCCAAGAGTACCTGGTCTATATGTATATTGTCCTTTGGCTCTCAAGACATAATCTCCAGCAGGCAAAACCGAGGAAGAAACTGCTAATCCACTTTCCGAAGGAACATTTACGGTCTCAACTGGAGCAGAATTATGCAAAAGTACTTGCCAGCCAGCAAGACCTGCCCCGCTCGGATCGTTTTTACAGACTGTCACGTCGGACTTAGATATTGTGGTTGGGTCTTTGATAAAATCATATGTCACGCATCCTATTTTTACCTTGTCAACCCAGGCAATAGTACCAGAGCCAGTTCCATGATATGAATCGCCCATTCCTAAAGTTAAATAGACGCGATCAACCGACGTGCCAGGGTTATCCCCTGCAATCTCTGTAAATGTTCTTGCAGGCCCCGTCGCATTGCCATTATTCATTAGATACCAATTTCCAGCAGCCGCATTTACGGTATGCCATCCCGCAGGATTTGTGGTTGGTACAAATTGATATAAAGCGCCACTTACCAGTCTGATTCGTACCCAAACAGGGTTCGCACCCGTCTCATTTTCGACATCAAAGGTGAGAGCTTGTGAAGCAAAATTGGCAATGCCCACGCTCGGATCTAATTTAAATGCTAAAAGACCTTCATCCCAATAGTGTCCATCCGAGGATATAGTTAATCCAGCCTTGATGATACCTGCATCACGCCCATCATAGATGGCTGTAGTTCCAGGAGATATACCTGGAGAATGAGAATCGGGGGCATAATATGCCGACCAGACGCCTTCGCCACCTACAGAATCCCATTGGGGTTGTAAGTTGCTTACCTTAACTGTACTAGCAGTACAAGCTAACTTAGACCTGTCGTAAGTGACCTTGCACTCGTTGCTCCAATCTGAAGCAATATCGGTTTTTTCATCAAAGGTGTTATTTCCATTCATGTCTAGCCATGATCTGACACGACTGTTCCAGGTTCCCTCAACGCCCAGGGCACTATCAAAAGTAGAGAAATCGGTATGATCAGTTGAGTACACTGCACTATCGGTGGTCCACTCGCCACTTGCAGGAACCATCCACTGTCGTTGAAAATGGAGACCAGATATTGTATCGGTGGTCGACCAGTTATGTGCGACCTTGCCGTCATTGTACTCTGGATAATCGCCATTAGTGGTATCACCGCATGCTAAATCTACTGCTCTATCTCCAGGCAATGCAGACTTTGAACGAAGATTCCAACCAAGATTGATGGGCTTTGATAGCGGTGTGATATATTGAACACTTCCATAGCTTACGGGCAAATCATTACCTGAGACAGTATCTCCGTTGTCACCAGAACAAACTCCGTGACCGTATGGAGATGCAACGCAATCGTGATAAAGCTTACTTTCTACGGTGTCAGTACCAGATGAGGTTTGCAATAGATTGGAAACACCATCAAAACTAGCTTGAAGAGCAATGAGGTTATTGTTTTGGACATTACCAATATATCCATATCCAAAAGGACCAGTGAAAGTAAAACTCCCAAGATCTACTGGCCCATTGGTTGGAGAATAGATTCCCAACCCAGAATTTCCTTCTATACGAATTCCCAGCTGACCAACGTTTGTCACGGAATTGATTCCCTTGAATTCAACACCCGTGATTACTGAGCCTGTTGATGCACAACTCGGGCCGGAACTTAACTGAAAAGCAAAACCATTCCAACCTACGTTTTTGATTGCAACAGTATCAACAACAGCATTGCTTGATGAATTGGTCGTATCACACACCGACGTAATCGCATACCCATTTTTATAATATCCCTCGATGGCAACGTCCTTGACTACTGAGTTTTTAACTGAGTTAAGGTCAAGACCGCCTCTTCTCACCCCGGTGGATCTGCTCGTGCCGCTCATCGCAACGTTTTCAAGTTTTAAGCCATCTAGGTTATATACTTTGACATGGTAACCAACTCCCGGAGCATCATCAATCAGCGTAACATTTTTTATTGTAGTATTGTTTGCCTGGATATCGACCCCCAATCTGCAGATGTATGAATCTTGACTCCCGACTTAGACTCGCCTTCGATGGTCAATCCGATTTTTGTTGACGGAATCATTACTCCAGTTTCATAATACTCGCCATTGGCGATTTTGATGGTAACTCCAGAAACTGCTGAAGATAGAGCGGTCACCAGTGAACCAAAACAATCTGTAACTGTGTTAGATGCATTCGCAATACAAAATGCATCACCTGAAGCGGGTGAACCAGTGGTCACCACAAAAACGGTAAAATGATTTAGTTTTTTTATGGTGATAGTACCTGTCTTAATTTGTTTTTCTTCTGTAACTGTGGATGCTGTGTTGAGTGTTGACTCCGTTTCGGATGATTTAACTGCGATATCTTTATTTTGAGCTGATGCAGGCAGGGGGAGAGTAAGATCATATTCAAATGTGCCATCTATCATGCTTGAAGTAATGTCATAAGCAGTATCAGAAAGTGCTCCTGTTTCTTTTATCTGTTCGGGTGTAAGTTTAACTTCCTTGAATGATAAGGTTCCCGGATTTGCAGGTAGTTTTGTAAAGATTACAGATACTTTCGTATCTTTAAAAGTATAAGGAGTGTTTAATACTACAGTCGGCTCAGGAGTATCTTGCGTAGAAATTCCATCGAGTATTTGTCCGGTAGGAGCCACTGTAGGCTCACTCGTTGGCGTTACAGTTGGCTCGTCTGTGATAGTGGGAGTTTGGACTGGCTCCGTGACAGGCTCTGCCGATGGAGTCACTGTTTCTATGGAGTTTGGAGTGATTACTTCAGTTGGGGCTGGAATAGGAGTGGGAGCTTCTGTTACAACTGCATCTTCTGCGTGGACCACCTGGGCAAAACTCGCAGCAGAAAATAGAGGAAAGAAGATATTGAAGAGAAGCGATAATAAAGAGAGGGTTGAAAATATTTTTTGATATTTTCTGATCATAGTTTTATAAATACTATATAATAACACGCTACAAATACCCCACTAACTAATTTATGCATAATTATAAACCTTTATAAAAATAACACAAGAGGAATACACAGCCCAAGAGAATCATTCATATTTCAGTATCTTATGCAAATTAAACGAGTAGATTAAAGAAATACTCTAAGCTTGTTTTTACACTTGATTACTGTGTATTATCTTGCGGATCCCAAACTGGCTTACGATAATTCCTGTTCTTTTCCCCTAAAGTCCTTGTAATGGGTATAGTTCACCTCCCACGCTCCTCCCTCGGGAATAGGAATCTTGCCGTATCCAAACGGCACATCAATAACAAATCGTGCTGTTGCAGCAACGCCAGACATATGAGGTCGAAGCTTTTCCCATATTTTAATAGCACGTTTGATAGGCACCGTAAAATGCGCCGCCCAATAAACAGGATCGTTTTGATACATGTAGTACGGTCGAATTCCGTGTTTTGCCAGAGTGACAAACAGCGTATATAGCGTTTCTACAGAATCATTGACACCCTTTAACAATACGGTTTGTGTGCATATCGTTGCCATTGCGATTTTACGGAAATTGTAAAGCACCGCCAGCGTTTCTTCCGTAAGCTCCGCGGGATGATTCACATGAACCATAAGATACGGATTTTTAAGGAGTGAAAGCACCTCATAATGCCACGGCTGGATTGAAATGGGGTTGTGTACTGGCAATCGAGTTCCTAATCGCACAATATCAAGATCTCCTTCTTTTTGCAATTTTGCGAGTGCTGTAACTATTTTTGTGAGATACGGGCGAGGAGCAGTAAGCGGGTCTCCGCCGGACAAGATAACTTCATTAATTTCCTTGTGTTTTTTAAGGAAAGTGATAACCTCTGCAATTTCCGCATCATCCAGATAGGGCTTTTGGGCAATGGCCGCTTTGGTATGGGCTTTTATGCTTGCCGGGATCCCCACCTCTCGACCTCTCGTGCAAAATCTGCAATAGGTGCCACAAAAACGGGTAATCGTCCATAAAACGCGACCGTAGTAGAGCACCTTGCCGTCTTTATCAAGCTTGCCGTGATATTTATATACAACTCCTGGAGCGACTTCGTTATGATCTTCAATGAGCGGGTCTTCTGACTTAATATTGAGGAACTTTTTCTCAAGCGCTGGTTGTGCAATGAATTGCAATCCTAAGGGGCCTGTTTTTCCACCCGTTTTTTCAATCAACTTAAGCATGTATAGAGATACTACTTCTGGCAAGCCACCATGAGGGAGCATTGCCTTCGCTCCTTGAGGTATATGTGTTTTTTGAGTGTCCATTGTTTAAAAATATAAATATGAAAATAATAATGGGGGTAAAATCGAGGAAAAATGGTTCAAATGCCAAAGGAGTAAGAGTAGTAGTGCATGATAATAAAGTACTCTATTCCTATTTTTTTGTCAAGAAGATTATTTGTATTCTATAAAGCGAATTTTCTTACATTATTACATCTTGAATAGTTTCCATTATTATACATACCTATTATGTATAATTACTTGACTTTCATAAACCTATAGTATATAATAACCTTTATGAGAAATTCTGGAGATACTGAACAAATGAGCAGAGTCGCATTTTTAAATCAATATTCCCCCATTGGGCCAATACGAACTATAGTTGCTGCATATCGAGGTGAAATACCTCCTAATTCCGCAGTTAAGGGCGTGGTTAGACAAGCGGGGTTTATATTAGCCTTACTCGGCTTATCTGGATGTGCTCCAGAAAATACAAATCATCCCCAGGCTGCAGAAGCTCCCCAAGTTGCCATTTCAGCACCAATCTATAACAACGAAACGACCGATGTATCTAATACCGAGCCTCTGATAGCCAAAGGATTTGCGTTGAGGTCTACTGAGGATACTGATATGCTCAACAATACAAAGCCCGGTATTGACCTTGCTATTTTTGAACACAGCAAATCTCCACCTGAAAACGATTATAATCCAACTCCTAAGGAAAGTAATGCGGTTACGGCTATTAGAGCTATTACCAACCCTATGGAACGCATTATGGCTGCTATTGGATTCTTAGACGTGAAACACTCTGGACGGTATGACTACGATAAGTACCAAACATATGCATGTAACATTTATGCGGTTGATCTTACGGAGCTTCTGCTTGGCGATGACGCAATAGGATCAAGCTATTCTGCCATTAAAGGTGAAAGTGGAAGACCAGATGGACTTTCGTGGAATTTTCTTGCAACCTTGACGTCTGCTGAATACGACAACTATACTAATAATCATCCAGCAATAAGCTCTAATAATCTTGCCTACTGGATGGACACCTATGGAACTAAAAAATATGGTTGGACCCATATCGATAATCAAAAGCAATTAGAGAATGCTCTTAAGGCAGGCGCGATTGGAATAGGAGTAAGCTCACAGGATTATTTGAATAAGCAAGAAACGGGCTATATCGGACACGCTCTTACTGTTTTTGATACTGGATCGGGATTTGGTGTATCACAATCGACAAACAATTTTGGATTACTTAAATTTGGTTATAATTCGACTTATGAAAAAGTGAATCCGGGTAATCCCGAACATAAGTACGACTTCTATGTACATCAACTCCCTCCACCTATAAAGTAAGTGCTATTGTGTGAATCCGACAGGACTCGAACCTGTGACCTTTGCAATGTGAATGCAACGTTCTACCAACTGAACTACGGATTCTTGACTCCTCTCATTCTACTTTCCCACCTTGATTTTTACAACTCAATTGGCTACTATTACATGATATGGATATCGATTTTCTTGAAGTAGGAAAAAGTATAATAAATTTTATCATGGATATCCTCGAGACCGTTGTTTTCGTGGGATCGCTGTTCATTGTGGTTTATTTATTCGTCGCTCAACCCAACCAAGTAAAGGGCGCCTCTATGGACCCAACATTTGCAAGTGGAGATTATATATTTACAAGCAAAATTACCTATAAAATGCGTTCATACCACCGAGGTGACGTAATAGTGTTCAAATCTCCTGGCAACCCCGATATCGAGTATATAAAGCGGATAATTGGTGTCCCTGGAGACGTGGTAATGGTGAAAGATAGTGAAGTGTATGTAAATGGAAGACAACTGAAGGAAGATTACATTTCAGCTAAAACTAATCTATGGGAAGACGGGTTCTCAAAAAATGGCGTGGGGGTACCAGTGTCTGAGGGAATGCTTTTCGTGATGGGAGACAACAGGCCCCGTTCTTCTGATTCGAGAGAATTTGGGCTTATTACTCAAGAAAGTGTAATCGGGCAAGTGTTTTATCGCTATTTCCCACCAAACAAAGCTGGGGTTATTCCTAATCCTTTTCCGCCAGACTTTCAAGCACTCGGAAATACCGCTCAACATCTTTCTTTCTATCCGCCCGTGAGCCCTTCCACTCTATAAGGATTTTTGTTTTCGTGCGTGTTTGAGTTACCTTTGTTTCTGCATTGAAGTTATTTTTCATCTTGGATTTTAGATTAGTTATCCTTTCCTCTTGCATATATTCTCCTTCTGATGAAACTCCGTGGAGCTTGCCCCGCACCAATTCCTCGGTTTGCAACACCGTGAGGTTATCCCGAAGCACAACTTCATAAATATCCATTATATCCGTTTCTGTCTGAAGGAGGGAAATGACAAAAAGATGGCTCATAGAGATGAGCTTTGAATAATAGCCGTCCATGATGATTTCTGATAGCTTATTAAGCCGCATGATGTGGCACAGGTAGGACGGCTTTAACCCCAAAGCTGCCGCGAGATCTTTTACCTTGATGTGTTTTTGATGGATAAGGAAGTTGATGAGTTTCGTCTTACCGAAGTAATCTGTCTCCTTTTTTATTTGTTCAATATAATCAAGAATGTCTCGTTCCATCAAATAATTGTATCACACGAAGAAGAGAAGCTAAATTACACGACACAAATATATGTCTTGCCAAGATTTTTCACGAATGCAACTTTACCGGCTTTAAGAGCCATGATGGTAAAGTCATTTGCAAGCATTGTGCCTTCTCCTGCGAAAAAGCGAGTTCCCTTTTGTCTCATGATGATGTTACCTGCGATTACGTCTTCTCCACCGTATTTTTTTACACCTAATCTACGTGCATGTGAGTCTCTGTTTCCTTTTACTGCGCGCTGCGCTTTTGTATGTGCCATAAGATGTTAAGAAATGCTTACAATCTGAACTTTAGTATATTTTGGTCTGAATCCGGTGACTTTTCTGTATCGTGCCTTAGCCTTGAATCTTCCGATTCTAATCTTATCTCCAAGAACATGTTCCAATACCTTTGCTTGTACTTTTGTTTCAAGAAGAGGAAGCCCTACTTCTATATCTCCCTCTGGATCGAAGGTTGCTACAGCCTCGAATTCACAAGCTGCGTCTTTTTCTGTCTTTAATAAATCAACGATTAAGATGTCGTTTTCTTTGGCAATATACTGTTTTCCGCCCGTTTTAATGACCGCGATTTTGCTCATAAGTAGTAAGTATACCCTACTCCCTTCTCTTTTTCAAATGGGATTTTATGATTTTAGTAATGCAAATCCAATGCAAAGGGCTACGAAGAATGATCCTCCATAGGAAATAAAGGGAAGTGCAATCCCTGCGATTGGTAAAACCCCAAGATTCATGCCTACGTTGACCACCGTTTGAATACAGAGCAAAAAGGCCAAACCCGTACTGTACAGATATTTATACCGCGTATCTGAATCCGTTCCCCCTATAAACTTATATGCACGAATCAACAACATAGCGATTAGGACACCTTCTCCCAATATAACAAAAAATCCTCCCAAAAAGCCAAATTGCTCCACAAGAGAGG
Organism: Patescibacteria group bacterium; assembly: GCA_038328135.1. Taxonomy (GTDB): domain Bacteria; phylum Patescibacteriota; class Microgenomatia; order UBA1406; family GWC2-37-13; genus JAKBEU01. Next base: position 22,504 of record JBBQLR010000001.1, read on the forward strand.
AAAAAGCAAAATCGGTATTATTTTCAGGAAGGAAGAATAGCCGGGATTGTGTACCTAAACCCAAGCCCCGTCCCAAGAATTGGCCGGAACCTACCGTAATAATTGCCTGAATCATGTTGTATGCATCTCCTTGAGAGTCTAAATGAGGTTGGACGAAGCTCAAGATACGTGCCTGTTGGTAGTCGTGGAGGAAGAACCAGCTGAAAGGAAGGAGGCAAAATATGACGATTCCTGAGATAAGGAGGTATCTTTTGGGGATATCGGATACAAGAAGCATGAAGATTAGTACTCCCACAAAAACTGAGGCATTGCCCAGATCTGGTTGACGGAGAACGATGAATGCGGGTAATAGAGTAACAACCATGACGATGAAGTAGAAAAATGGCGTCATTTCGTGCCGTGTCCTTCCGCTGAGAAGCTTCGCAAGGAACATGATATAGAAAATCTTCAGAAACTCTGAAGCTTGGAATTTGACTATGCCAAAATCAATCCATCGCTTGGAGCCTTTTACTTCAAGACCTAAAATAAATGTAGCGATAAGGAGAACAAAAAAAAACCAGAAAATCGTCTGAATATTTGCTATAAAAAACCTTCTCCCAATCTTCTTAATCACAAAAAAAGCTAGCAAACCAACAATAACAAAACCTATTTGAGAATAACCGAATCTATTTTTTATTCCGAATTGATTAAATATGGAAAATATCCACAAAAACAGTGAGGGTATTAAAAGAGATATCATATATTTTACTCACCAATCTCTAATCTCTAATCTCTAATCTCCAATCTCTAATCGCTATTCGTTTACTGACATTTCTCCTACCGTGATTTCAGACGCTAATACACGCTTGGAAATATAATCTTTCCATTGCATGAATTCCTCCGGGATAGTGAGCTTTATTTTTTGATCAGGACGTACCTGTTTCAGTTTACGTTGTTCCTGAATGCTTCGTACCAAATCTCGCATCTTCCCTTCCCGAGTAAGTTCATCGGTAAGAACCGTGTCAAATGCCACTTCATGCACTTCGGTGCTTCCTTTTGAGAGAATTACCTTCTTTACATTAAGTTCAGATTTAAGGATAGCAAGGAGTGATTCAGATTCTTCGAACAAGGTGTCTTTCGCAAGGTTAATTGTGACGCTGCTGAGTGGTTGACGTACCTTCAGCTTATTCTCTTTACGTACTCGATGCCCCGCTTCCGCGAGCGACCGTACCACTGTCATATTCTTAACAACCTTTGTATTCTTTGATATCTCAAGATCGATCCAATTGGCAAGATGAACTGACTTTTCTCCAGTGAGATTGGTATATATTTCATCGGTTATAAATGGCATGATTGGTGAAACAGTAACGGCAAATGTGACAAGAACAGCGTGGAGCGTTTCATAAAAAGATTGCTTGTCCACTTTATTATCAGAATTCACCCATACGCGATCTCTGCTTCTACGAATAAACCAGGTAGAAACATCGCTCATAAACGCCTCTCCACCCATTGCAACTGCATGCACGTCATACCTCAAATATGCTTCTTTTGACTGTGCGACAAAATCGCTTAAACGAACCATCACCCATTCATCTAACGTATTTTTTTTGGTAAGAGACAGGACAGGTTTCCCCTGAAGTTCTATATGCTCCATGATGGCGTAGTCGACAAAAAATTTGTAGACATTCCATACCATGAGATAAAACTGTCTGCGCACTTCATCTGCCTTTTTATATCCGAATAACATATTATCTGCTGGATTTTGCCTGGCAAACATCCATCTCATCACGTCGACTCCAATTTTTTCTGCTCCTTCATTAAACTCAACTGCGTTTCCCCAGCTTTTATGCATAGGCCGACCATCTTCACCAGTGCACGTAGCGTATCCAAGGACTGTCTTGAACGGAGCTTTATCTTCCATCACCGTTGACATAGCGATAAGAGAGTAAAACCAGTTTTTAAATTGCCCTGGGAATGACTCGGTGATAAAATCAACAGGAAACCATTTTTCCCACTGCGATTTATCCATCGTATAGAGCGGTTCCCCTTGGTTGTTTTTTCGTATCGTTGAATAGGCAACAATCCCAGCATCAAGCCAAGGATTACCAACATCATCTATTCGATGCATTTCTTCTGTACATCCATTACATTTAACAGTTACTTCATCAATAAAGGGCTTATGTGGCGAATGACCTTCAAAAATATTCCACCCATTCATAGCTCGTTTTTTTAACTCATCCCTCGACTCGATAACATCAAATGTTTTACATGATTTACACTCGTAAATAGGAAGAGCAAGGCCCCAATATCTATTTTTTTTGCTAATAAGCCAATCGTGCATGTTCTTGAGCCAATCAAGTTCCCGTTCGAGCCCAAATCCGGGAATCCATTTGATCTGCTTTGCAACCTCTACCATCCGTTCTCTCAGAGTTCTTTTATCCAACCCTGGTTTATCCATTGCGATATACCATTCATCTGCTATCTTCCAAACCAATTCGGCTTTACATCTCCAACATGCTGGATAGCGATGTTTGTATCGTAGTGTGGTAAATAAGAACTCTCCATTGCAATGTGTCTTAAGGAAATCGATAATGAGCTCTGGATGTTTTTTCGCATTTTTTCCTGAAAATTCCCCAAATCCTTCCATGTAACTTGCATCGTCATTGATGACCGGTATCATGGGCAAACCCAGCTTTCGACCTAACATAAAGTCTTCAGTACCGGCGCTCACTGCAGTGTGAACCAAGCCAGTGCCTTCGGTGGTGGTGATGGGCATAATCAATTTATCAGTCGCGACTACGGTATGAAATTTTTTATTGGATTTCTTTACTTTTTCAACAGCAGGAAGATGATCGAAGGGACCTTCGTATGCGAGGCCGACCAACTCTTTTCCCATTACCGTTTTTTCGATTGATTTATATTCTTTCTTAAACACTACTTCCACCAAATCCTTTGCAAGCCAAAATAGTTTATCGGTTGTACCACGAACGAGTGCATATTCTATTTTTTCATCTACCGCTACTGCAATATTGGCTGGAATGGTCCAAGGGGTTGTAGTCCAGACAAGGAGATATTCATCTTTTCTTCCAACAATAGGAAATTCAAGAAAAACAGACTCATGCACTACTTCTTTATAATCTTCTGTAAGCATTTCATGTTGTGAAATAGCTGTTTCACATCGGGGGCACCACGGTACCGATTCGTGACCTTTGTACACCCATCCATTTTTATGACATGTGCTGATAAATCGCCATATCATGAAGTTATTTTCGTCCGACATGGTGAAGTATGAATGGTCCCAGTCCATAAAATACCCTAATCGCTTTGATTGTTCTTTTTGAATATCGGAGAATTTGTATACACGATCTTTGCAAAGTTGAACGAATTTGGCGATGGAGGCTTTTCTATCACCTGGCACTAAGTTTTCTATATCTTTTTTTGTATGGAGTTTAAGTTCTTTTTCTACCTCTACTTCTACCCAAAGTCCTTGGCAATCAAACCCACTTTGGAAGCGTTGTTTAAATCCGAGAAGATTATTAAATTTTTGCCATAAATCTTTGTAGGTTCTTCCCCATGCATGATGTACTCCCATTGGATTGTTTGCGGTGATAGGACCATCTAAAAAAGAAAACGTTTTATCTGCGTCGTCATTTTTATGGAGATAGCCATCAATAATCCCTGTTGAATACCATTTATCAAGAAGAGCTCGTTCCATTTCTGGAAATTGTTGAGTGGCAGAAACAGGGTTAAACATGAAGAATAGTATAGCACTATTTCTTCCTTAGGAAAGCCGGGATATCGAATTCATTTTCATCATCATCCATTATCTCATCCGAGGTAGTAAGGTCAGGTGGAGCGACGTTTCGCACTTCCTGTTTTGCTGATCTTTCTTCAACTGCTTTCGCGAATGTTGGTTCAGGGTCTTCAAGTAATTCCGATGGTTTTTTGAAGTTGAAAAGTTTCAGTCTACTTTCATCAAATTTTGTAGCAACAAGCGTAACCTTTATCTGATCAACCATTTGATCATCGATAACAGCACCAAAAATAATGTCGGCATCTGGGTCGACACTTTTAGTGATAAGTGAGGCAGCTTCATCTATTTCCGCCATCGTAAGATCTGGTCCTCCCATAACATTGAAAAGTACTCCCTTTGCCCCTTCAATAGACGTATCAAGAAGAGGAGATGAGATTGCCATTTTTATTGCTGCAATAGCGCGCTTATCACCGCTACCGATACCAACACCCATAAGAGCTGTGCCTGCATTTGACATAATTGTCCGTACATCAGCAAAATCTACATTGATAAGGCCGGGGACTGTGATTAGTTCTGCAATGCCCCGGACTCCTTGATGTAGCACAGAATCTATTCTTCGGAAAGCTTCAAGGACTGGTGTTTTCCTATCCACCACTTGGAGTATTTTTTGATTAGGGACTACAATTAATGTATCCACTTTTTCCTTGAGACGTGAAATTCCTTCATCAGCAGAAAATCTTCTTCTTGATCCTTCAAAGTCAAACGGCTTTGTAACAACTGCGATTGTGAGCGCTCCTGATTCTTTTGCAATCTCTGCTACAACTGGAGCGGCTCCTGTACCCGTACCTCCGCCTTCGCCACAGGTGATAAACACCATATCACAACCGGCAATTTCCTCTTTCAGCCGTTCCCGAGATTCTTCAGCTGCTTTTTTTCCTATCTCAGGATCTCCTCCGGAACCTAGGCCCCGAGTGACATTTTCGCCAATTTGTACTTTTATAGCTGCTTTACTGTGAAGTAATGCTTGCGCATCAGTATTTACCGCGACGAATTCAACCCCCGCAATCCCCCCTTCGCTTATCATGGATGAGAGAGCGTTTCCACCTCCACCTCCAACACCGATAACTTTTATGCGAGCTGGTTGACCTGCACTTGGTTTTATTAACATAGGTTTACGGTATGAACTGTTTAAAAAAATTCTTAAGCTTTCCTACTTGCCCATTTACGGAAACTCCCTTAAACATCGTGCCAAAGTCTCCGAATGAAGAATCTTTGGATTTACTTTCCTGCTTTTGGCCGTACAAAATGAGGCCGACTGTTGCTGCAAATTGAGGATCAAGAATTTCGTCGATAAGCCCCGTTACTCCGCCCGGAATGCCAATCCGTACAGGTAACCCTATCACTTTTTTACCCATTTCGCTCACCCCAACAGTAAGGGCTCCACCACCCGTCACCACGAGGCCAGATGGAATTTGTTCGAAAAAAGAGCTTTTCATAATTTCATCTCCTACGAGTTTGAATAGTTCTTCCAAACGAGGACCAATAATACCATCTACTATTGTCTTTACGGAAACATTATCTAGAGATTCTTCTATTTGTAATTCATTCAATGGAATTTGTTCTGCACTTTTTTTCTGTCTATCAGAGGATTTGAGATGTTTACTTAAGAAGAGTTTTATTTTTTCAGCACTATCAAGAGATACACGTGTACCTACTGCAATATCGTTTGTGATATGTCGCGCTCCAATTGGAAGAGAGCTGGAATACGATAATGCGCCATCCACATACAAAGCAATGTCGGTTTTTCCACCCCCGATATCAACACAAGCCACACCGAGTTCTTTTTCCGTATCGGTGAGAACAGATTCTGCAGAAGCTAATCCGGCAAATAGGAATCCATCATTTTTTACTCCCAGATTTTCGATACATCGCTCAATATTTTTTAAATTAATTTGGGAAGCTGTGATAATATGAGTATCTACTTCTAATCGAACTCCGCTCATGCCAATTGGATTTCTGATTCCTTCTTGGCCATCTACGATAAAATCGCGTGGAGTTACTTCAATTATTTGTTTAGTAGATGAAAGGGAAATGGCTCGAGCTGCTTCAACGACTCTATTAATATCTTCCTGCGTGATTTCTCCTTGGGTATTTGCAACAGCTACCACTCCTCGTGAATTGAGGGAAGCAATATGAGGGCCGCCGACCGATACATATGCATGATTAATTTTTTGTCCTGCCATCCGCTCCGCTCGCTCTAAACTTTCCTCAATAGCTCCCGCTACTTTATTAATATCTACAATAAGACCTTTTTTTATCCCTCTTGATGGGGAATTATTGAATCCGATTATGCGAAGTTCGTCGCTATCTTTTGTTTCGATACCGACAATGGTCGCTATTTTTGAACTTCCTATATCAATTGCTGTGATTATTCTATCGCTCATGGTTCATTTTTGCGGTAACTGTACGACGGGTTTATCAAATCGTAAATCAAGACGACCAATTCGCAACGCCCCCACCTTGATTTGGCGTATAATCTGCTTTACCTCATGAGCCTGCAAATCAATGGGTCTCGTCTGCGAAAAAACTACCTCAAACCCTCTTGTCTTACATGCTATCATATCGACGCTATCAATAGCAACTGTTTCCACCTGATACCCTTCAGCTTTCAAAATCGATACAAATTGAATTGCTCTTATTATGGCTGAAAAACCAATATTTTGACCAACCTGATACTCCAAATGAAGAATTGGTTGGTAAAAAGTTATGAACGGAAAAGGGGTATCTGATGATCGCTCTTTTTTTAAAATAACTCCTGTTTTTGAAAGAGCTAAATAGCCATGATCCGTTTTTAAATATACCTCTGGTTTTTCTTTCTCGACAACAAGTATTAACGTATTGGGAAATTGTATATGTGAATCCTTAATAATTATTGCTGGATAGCGCGATTGAATGGCATCTTTAACTATAGTTTGATGGAACGTAAGGGTAGACATCCCATTAAAAAGTACGAGTATGGTTTTACGCTCTTCTGTTGTAACGCCAAACGCTTCTACATTTTTAATACGAAATGTAGTATTAATTTCCCATAACAGAAAGAAGCCTATAAGAACGCCTATTATAAACAAGAGACTAACTATGAAGTATCTTTTGAACAAGTGTCTGTGTAGCATCTCGTTTAAGTTGAAGTGGTAACGACTCGAACGCTTCCAGATGTTGGTGAATTTTTGTATGGAATGTTTGGATTGCTCCATATAAGTCTTCAGCATTACATTTTTGATCGAAAACGGTTCCGATTCCCTGTTCCTTGAAAAAATCGGCGTGTGCTTTTTGCTCTCCACGCGCAGACCAAGGAAGAGGAATAAACAGTGCGGGCTTTTGCAATGCAATCAATTCAAAAAAAGTATTTGCACCTGATCTACCAATTATAAATTCTGCATTTTTATATACAGATCCGATATCGTGGTCTGATATGTGCGAAACGGGGACATATCTATCAGGATATATTTTTTGGTATTTTCGTTTTAATTTTTGAGCTTCTTCAAAATCTCCGTATTCTTTAACATCCCCTGTTTGATGGATAATCGCGAAGTTTGGAAGTAATTTTTCGAGCAAATCAAAAATATGTTCATTAATACTATGGGACCCCAACGAGCCACCTGTAACATACAGTAAAGGCACCGATGTATCAATGTAAAAAGATATAGGATTTTGGCTAAATACTATTTCACGTACCGGATTCCCAATCCACTCAGTTTTATCTCGGGGGAAATAGTGTATGACCGATTCAAACGCTACGAATATCTTCCTCGAAAAAAATCCCACTATTTTGTTTGCGGCTCCTGGAATCATTGTTTGTTCGTGGGTAAAAACCGGTATTTGAAATAGCCAACCCCAAAAAGCAATGGGGAGCGCGATATATCCTCCGAAAGAAACAATGGTATCTGGCTTTTCCTTCATGATAAGAAGTAAAGCTTGCAAGAAGCCGTAGGGCACACGCAACAAATTGAGCATGCTAGACTTTGTGATAAGCCTTGTTATTCTCCCCGCCTGTAATTCTCGAAATGTAATTTTCCGGTCAAGACATCCCTTATATTCATAGGATAATGTTCTCTCTGACTCAATAGCATACTTTCTTCCCACAAACAGTATTGAAATTTCAGGATATTTTTTTTGTAGCTCATCAATGACGGCAAGAGCAGGAGTTGGGTGGCCACCGCAGATTAAAATCTTTTTCATACGTATGTCAATACTAATCTATTCTCGTCTGTCGCGCAACGTTTAACAAGATTCCCATTAACGAGAAACAAAGCAATAAGTTCGATCCGCCATATGATATAAAGGGCAATGGCACGCCTGTAAGCGGAATAATATTTACCATCGATCCCAAATTCACCAAGGTTTGAATTCCGAAAAATGCGAAGATACTCCCTGCAAGTAGCCTCCCAAATCTATCAGGAGCTTTTTCCGCTATGCGGAAAATATACATAATGAGCAGAACAAATGCGCCGATAAATAAAACACACCCAATAAAACCTACTTCTTCCCCGACAATGGCGAAAATAGAGTCGGTATGTGCCTCAGGGAGATATAAATGTTTTTGTTTTGAGGCGCCAAAGCCTCTCCCGAAAATTCCACCATTCGATAGAGATATGAGAATTTGATTTATGTGATAGGTAATTCCGAGTGGATCGGCTTTCGGATCAAAGAATGCTGTGATGCGCTTCATTCTATATGGGGCAAGTTTTGCCATAGCAACAAACCCTATAAGTGCTGTTGGGACGAGAAACAAAAGATATTTTAGATCTACCCCGGCCAAGAAATAGACAATGATACTTATACCGAAAATGATAGTCGCTGTACCCATATCTGGCTGCATCATGATGAGAAACATCAATAACCCCAAAAGGAGGACAAATGAAAAGAATCGCTTCCGCTCCTTGGTGAGAAACCAGGAAGATAAATATATTATGGTAGAAACCTTAGCAAGCTCTGAAGGTTGAAAGCCGAATATCCATCTGCGCGCGCCTCCCACGGAACTTCCAATACCAGGGATAAGTACTAAAAACAAAAGTCCTAGAGAGCCAAGCATCGCGTAAAAAGCGAGATAATACCATTTATGATAATCAAAGATGGATAAGAGGAACATGACAATTCCGCCAAGCACTATCCACATTGCCTGAACTTTCAAGTAATGAAAGCTGTCTCCATATTCACCAAAGGCTCGGACGTAGGAAGCTTCAAAAACAAAAAAAAGTCCGCTTATTGCGAGGATAAAAGGCATCGTCGTAAGCGTTGTCAGAATCTTGGTTCTGCGCGATTGGTTTGGTTCGTGAAAAATCTGTTTTTTCATGAAATACCATGTAACTTTACATATTTCTGAAATAGATCCCCTTTCTCTTCGAAATTTTTCCAAACTGAATAGCTCGGTGAGGCAGTTGATAAGAGGCAGATACTTTTTTGGGAGCAATTTTCATAGGCAAATTTGACTGCTTCCTCCATATCGGAAGTTTCAAGAAGCTTAGGATGGTACCTCTCCAATTTGAGAAGTGTTTGCTTTATTCGTAAACCAGTTTCCGGAAACAAAACAAGTGATTTGATATTATTTTTACATATAACTTCCAAGAGATGGGTAAAATCGTATCCACGATCCTGTCCTCCTAAAAAAAGGGTACCGATTGTACCTAAGCTATTTATAGCGGCAATAGTAGATTGGGGAGTAGTGGAAATTGCATCGTCGTAAAAAGAGATACCCTTATACGTTCCCACTGGTTGTAATCTGTGTGGCAGCGGAACAAAAGAATACACAGCTTTTTGTGCCTGTTCATCAGACACTTCAAATAATCGCACTACCGTAAGGGCTCCTTGGATATTTCTTTTATTATGAAGCCCAATTAGGGGGACTTTCGCTTCTTCGAATGGATACTCTTTGGTGTACGGAATTGATTTAGCTTTCGTAATTTTGGTCCATCCAGCCACTTCCTGTTCTTGTGGGTCAAAGATGAAATAATCTGATTCATTTTGATGTATAAGACAGTTCTGTTTCGCTTTTTTATACTTCTTGAAATCTCCGTGAAAATCTCTATGTTCTGGATACCAATTCACAATCAATACGATATGAGGTGAGATGGTAAGGTCAGCGAGTTGATAACTCGATAATTCCGCTACTGCAACTGTTTCATTTGTCGCAGTTTCCAGTTCATCAAGCATCGGAAACCCAATATTCCCAATAAGCCGAACATCTTGTTTTTTTTGTCTAAGCATTGCGGCGATTAGGGCAGTGGTGGTACTTTTCCCTTTTGTTCCCGTCACACCTACAATCGTGCCCGGGAATTCAGCAAAAAAAATATTGGTAGCTGTTGTCCATTTCTTGGTCATAAGTTCTACCCGTATTCCCGGAGAACGTATTATCAAATCTGCTTTATCCTGCATCAATAAATACTCCTTACTTATTTTTTTATCAGCAATCATTACTTCAGATTCGGGTACATTTTTCTTCAAAAATTCCTCCACAGACTTACCTTCTTTGCCGTAACCAAGAATGAGTATTTTTTTGAACGTTTTCAATTGTTCTATCTTCATATAAAAAGGTGTAAATTAAACTCGCCTCTTGCCTCAATCATTTTAAATGCTTCCTGAGACTCATCGAAAGTACCCACACAATCAAACGGCTTAAGGCCTCCTCTTCCAAGAATATCTTTGAATACGAGAGTCAACGAAGAATCTTCCAACATATTTTTGCCGAATATTCCAAGGACTACTTCCTTAGGTAGTTGAGACGCGAATAGCAAAAATGCGAATGCACATTTAGGACACACGCCACACCACTTTTTTCCATTTAAGCTGTTCGTCACCGAAAAATTACGATTGCAGCTTGAGACAACGGAAAGATACTGTGGATATGTTATAAACTCTTGCACTATTTGAAGTTCAGTCATAGAGCGAAGGAGTGAATAATAGGAAAGGCTTGGAGATATATTTGTGTGGATATACGACGAAAATAATTCCTCGAATTCCTTGCTTTTGCTCCATTGATGGTTTATCTCAATCCCATACAGCTGCGTATTTCCCTCGTCGGAGCTTTTTTCATTCGACACGACAAATGCACGATAATCATGAAGAACTGACATGAGGATCCCAATCCAAGCATAAATCATCGAAATGGGGATATGCCCATTACGAGTAATTGAATTATTTTTTTGCGCTATAAGAAGTGGGTCTATTTCTCGTCGGACATGAATAACCGGGATATTCCCAACGATTAATAACTCATCGATAGTCTCGAATTTCTTTTGAGTCTCGATAACAAGGCCCATAGCGGGTATTCCCATTTTTTTCAACCGCTCCCACGTTACAACCGAATCTTTTCCTCCCCCGATCCCAACTAATTCGCGCTTGAGGAATGATATTTCTTTTGGGTGAACTGCTACATCATTTTCAAATGGGAATGAAACAAGATTTCTGAAATCTATCGAATTACGAAAATAAAACTCACCCAAACCTTTCGTATAAATAAGGTTCCAGAATTGTGCCTGTTCCTGGCTCAATTTTCCACTTTTTATTTCAATCTTAGGCAAACATTTCATTTTCCAGTATGAGATGCCCAGTGCAAGATGCAAATTGAACAAAAGCTTGTTTAGGATATCAGTGTCAACGTTTGAGGATATAGGTTTAGGAAGAAAAAGCTTTTCTACAAATCGATTGGCTCCAACCATATAAACGAAGGAAATCACTGTTTTTGTGGTATCAAGAGCGTACGAATCAAAAATAAAAGATTCCATCCTCTTATTATACTATTTTCAGAGCTCCATACTGATGATATACGGCATGAATTCAAGTAGAAGAGATGAGTATTTCTTATTGGGTGTAATCACTTTAAGAAGCTTATTTTTTTTCTTCAGATATTCAATAAGGGGATAAAAGTCGCCATCCCCAGATACGATAATCGCCTTGTCATACTGCGGAAATTCAATCATCGTATGGAGCACCAAATCAGCATCTATATTACCCTTCACTACGATATCCTTGTCTTTATACTCAATAATCTTCTTAAATACACAGATATACCCAGATCGTTTTAGATAATCGTACAAAACCTTATTTTCTTCCACATACCCTATAAATAAAAAGGCTTTCGTAACATTATGTGTTTGTTTGAGATAAAGTCGAAATTTACGGAAGTCTAGCTTACCTCCTTGGCTTAATACGCCCAAATTAAGATTCTGGCTATCGATAAAGGCGTAGACAACGGGTACTTTTGATGGAAGTCTTCGAAAAGAGTGCCGGATAACTCTACTTCGATACGGATACATCGGTCGCATTGCGGACCTTGTTAAAGGTCGAGCTTGTACCGATTTATTCGAAACCGAAACTGCCGGAGTGGTACTCGCTGCAGTTTTTTTCTTTGTGAATAAGGACTTTATTGGATTAAACATAATATTGTTTTACTTTTTGGAACCACGAACAGAATGGGCAATCAGCATTTGCATCAGGTATAGATCCCTGGAGCACGTCTATCGCTCTCTGTATTCTATCATGAACGTGTTCCGGATGCGCATCTAGGCGTACAATATGTTTTACCATGGGAAACCCATCTTTAATTTCTGTGGCAAGCTCGGGGAAAAAAAAGATGAGATAACCAAAACCCGCAGGTTCTTTCCTATTCTGCTCCAGAAGAAATGCATAAGCATCTATTTGATTTTGATACGCGCTCAAAATATCTTTTTCTCTCGGGTCACTGCTTGATGTTTTAAAGTCAACTGGAATATATTTTCCATCCTCTACCAAACACTCATCCAGCTTACCCAAGAAACCATACTGTTGATTCACTGAATGAAAATACGTTTCTTGAAATGGATCCTGCAACTTTCCCTTAAACACATCCGCAACAAATGGAGGAAGCGTTCCATTTTTTCGATAAATATCGAAGTAGGATTTTAATATCGTATCAAACCGGTTCGCAAGCCGAGATTGTATGCCCTCGGGATGATAGATTTTATGGTTATATTGAAGATAAAAACACCGTTTACATCTATTCAATCCCTCAATTCCTGAGTGGGAAAGCCATGTTTTCTTCTTTTTTTCTGGAAGAGCAAAAAGAGATTCATTTTGTATTTTTTTTATCATACAAACTGTATATATACGTCAAATTTTAATACATATCCTTATCTCATGAACGCAATCATAAGCCCCAGTACTGCGAACAAAATCCCTGTAAGCCATAATCTCATCACTACTTTAGGCTCTTCCCAACCTCTATGTTGAAGATATAAATGAAGCGGAGCAACAGAAAAAACTTTTTTCTTCCTAAATTTTTTACTCAAAAGTTGAATGAGAGATGTGAGTATTTCAATGACAAATATACCTCCAATTATAGGTAATACAAATGCTTTACCCAATACCAGGCCAATAACTGCAAATGTTGCTCCAAATGAAAGTGCCCCGGTGTCTCCTAGCATGATACGTGCAGGAAATATATTGAAATAAAGAAAAGCAACCAATCCTCCCAGCCACACTGCAATAAAAAGTGCCGTGGGCATATCTATGATAGACCGTGCAATAGCCCAGAAAGCAGAGAGTGCAAAAAGAAGCACGCCTGAAGCTAAGCCGTCAAGCCCATCAGTTATGTTAACTGCATTTGAGAATGCGACGATTATAAATACAGCCAGTGGAATATACCACAGTCCAAGTTTATATACTCCAAGGAAAGGAATATACATTATGTCTATTTTTAGTTCTATAAAGAGCCAATATGCCGCGACTGCAGCGAGAATAAGTTCAAGAATCAGCTTGTGGCGAAGTCGAAGTCCAAAAAAATTGGTTTTCTGCCATTTAAACATTTTTGATAGATCGTCATAAAGTCCAAGAACTGCAAATCCAATAAAAGTAAATAAAATTATTTTAATTTCAGACCCAAGCGCCGGGTAGTTGGCCAAAAAGGGTTTGCGCATGACGAGAAAGACGACAAGGAAAATCGCATAGAGGATAACCGTTGTAAGGATAATTAAAATGCCACCCCCCACAGGTGTACCTTGTTTATGATTATGAAGTTTATCAAATATGGGGGTTGGCTTGTTGAATGCATCTTTAGTTTGTTGATCTCTTCTTTGTAACTTCAATTTATATAGTAAATTAATATAAGGAACAATAAGAAAGAAGTTGATGATAAAAGCACAAAAAGTAACAAATAGATAAAGTGCCATAGTGGTTAGAAAAACAGGGAAATAATTCGTGGGATAAATATGATGCACGCGAGAATAAATGAGCCAATTGCAAATATAAGCATAGCAGCTGCAGCTGTGTCTTTAGCAACTTTTATATCCGGACGAATTGTTTCGTCCACCGCGTCACATGTTTCTTCGATTGCGGTATTTACAGTTTCGATGACTAGACCCATGGTGATTAGTATCCCGATTATCATAAATTGCTCATACGTTATACGAAATACCACCCCACCAGCTAATGAGAGGATTGAAAGAAATAGATGAATGCGATAGTTTGGTTGCGTTGATAATGCTGCAATTAGCCCGTCGAACGCGTGTTTAAAAGAAATTGTATGTTTTCGAATCATAAAAAATTATAGTAATTTCATAACTGCATTTGCAAGCCGAGTACTGTCATGGCGTAAAATACTTCTCGCGTAGGAGGATATTTTATCAGCAGAATCATGCTCCACAGGAGTGTTGTCTGCGATATTCACACGGACAACTCGTGAATCATTCTTCAAATCATCCTGTACAGGTTGTTCATTATGTGTTTCATACCATTCAACGATGGCGCCATTCAATTCTCCCTTATGCATGATAATCGTATCTACTTTCCTGCCGAGATACGTTTCTATATCTCGTACATGATCGCGCGCCGAATAATTATTTGTTTGTCCTGACTTCGTCATGAGATTAACGACATAAACGAGCTTTGCTTTTGTTTTTTGAAGCGCTTCTTTCATACCATTGACCAAGAAGAGTGGAATGATGCTTGTGTATAAGTCCCCTGGACCGATTACAATAACATCACTTTCAGAGACGCGTTGTAATGCTTGTGGATATGCTGCAACTGGTGGTTCAAGAAAAGCCTTTTTTATCGTTATTTGTTCATGAAGATCGCTATCGATATCAGCCTCACCTTTTACTATGGTACCGTTTGCATATTCAACACACAGCTGTGTTTTTTCGTGAGTAACAGGGAGCACTTTACCTTTTATCTTAAGGACAAAAGAGGCTGTTTCCAACACTTCGTCGTAGTTTACTGAAACCTTTTCCAATGTCGATAAAAAGATGTTTCCAAAATTGTGTCCCGCAAAATCTCCGCTCTCAAATCGATAAAGAAAAAGCCTGCGCCAAAGATCTGGTGCTTCTGAAAGCGCGACAAAACACTGCCTAATATCTCCTGGGGGAAGGACACCAAGTTGCACACGAAGCCTACCTGTTGAACCACCCGAATCCATCATGTTTACGATTACACCAAGATCTACTTCGTGTTGTTTTAAGCCAGACAGAACGACGAATGTTCCCGTTCCGCCTCCCATAACTGTGATTTTTTTCATATATTCTTATCTATCTTTTGTGACTACTTCTCCAGGAAGGATAACTGTTCCTGGTGCGCATTTTACTCCTGGGTATGTGCACGAGTTTACTCCTATTCTTGTCTCAATTCCAGCAATCAGCCCTAGTTTTCCTTTTTGCGTATCTACCATTCTATCTTTTATAGGTGTTTTCACAGTTTTCCCATCAAACCGATAGTTAGCGGTTACGGCTCCTGCCCCCATAGTTACGTTTTCCGATAGCACCGAGTCACCAACATAATTCCTGTGAAGCATTACTCCTTCTGCAAGGTATGAACGAGTCACCTCGCACCCTGATCCAACTAGAGAATTGTTCTCAATGGTGCTACTTCGTACCAAAGAATGATCTCCTATCACTACATTATCACCTATGAAGCAAGGCCCTGTAATTTTGCTATAAGCTCCAATATGAACATTTTTGCCTAAAAATACAGCACCTTCTATTGTCGCCGTTTTATGGACTGTTGGGGAAGAATCAATAGATGGTTTTGATGCGTGAGCGAAGAAGTAATCTTGCATGGACAGTACATGCCAGCTGAATTTCAACGTTGCCCAGTCGCCTAAATACCTCAGACAAGTAGCTGGCGTTTTTTTCATGAGAACCGTCATGGCATGTTCGTTCTGGTCATCGGCAGGCGCATGTTTTTTCAATTCATCCAGAAATAATTTTACAACCGGAAAATAATCGGCGACCAACTTCACATAAGGAGATGGAACTTTATCTGGTGCCGGTTTTTCGACGAGACCAACCGCTTTTTCATTTTCAAAAATCACATACCCCCCAGGAAAATAGGTGTCTACATGTTTTGCAATGAATCCAAACGGAGCGTTTTCTTTCTTTGTCTGTTCAATAAGTTGTGAAATAACAGAGAAATCGAACATGTCATTTGAGTTAAGTATAAGAACATCACGAGTAAGGAGTTTTTCAGCTGAGAGAACAGCATCCGCCATCCCACCTTCTGATTTTGTCTGGGTGACGAATAAAACAGAGTGGCCAACAAGATCAGCCTGAATAAGTGTTTTATTCGTTTCATTAGTAACTATGACAACTTCTTCCGCAAGCTTTTCAACCGACTCAACAATATGTTTCAGTAACGACTTTCCATTAAATCGGAATCTCATTTTCTGTTGCAAGGGATAAAATCTGTCACCATCTCCACCAGCTAGAATGAGTACTGTTTGTATTTTCATAGTCGTTTAATATCTCCGCCCAATTTGATAACTTTTTCAACAAATCGTTCATACCCACGTTCAAGAATGGAAACGCCATTCACGTAGCTTTCCCCCGGAACGAGAAGTGCTGCGATTGCAAGTGTCGCGCCGGCACGTAAATCGGTGACGGTAAGTACTCCGCTATGAAGTTGTTGAGGACCGTAAATTCTGATTGATTGTTTGTAAACCTTTTCACTATCATAGGTGAAATGATAGTATGATTTAGGATTCACAACAAGGGTCGTATCATATTCGATATTTGCGCCAAGTTTTTGCAATTCGCTTACAAATGCGAATCTATTTTCAAATACACGCTCATGCACCGTAGAAATGCCCTCCGCTTGTGTCATAAGTACTACCCAATTTTGTTGCCAATCGGTCATGAATCCAGGATGTGGCGCCGTTTCAATTTGGGTTGCTTTGAAGGGGCCAGTGTAATAAAAGCGAATTTGGTTTGCTCCCTTAATTTCAACGCCACCCCCAGCTTTTTTTACTGTGGATATGAATACATCAAGCAGGTGCGGGTTGATGGGCCCAACGGTGACGTCTCCCTTTGTGATAAGCCCGAGCACCGCGAAAGTTACCGCTTCATTTCGATCGGACACGATGGTATATGGTTTTTTCTGGGAAAGCGAAGAAACACCGACGACGAGAATAGAATTCCCTTCCCTATGGATATGAGCTCCGCCATCATTGAAAAATGAAATCAAATCGTCTATCTCCGGTTCAAGTGCTGCATTATGTATCGACACCGTGCCTTCACAAAAGACCGACAACATAATCATAAACTCTGTGCCCGTGTGGGATGGTTTTTCAAACGTATAGGAACCTTGCGTTTTGCCTTCAAGTTTTGCGTGATAATAGCCGGTAGCATGATCATACTCAACAATCCCTCCCAATTCTTTCAACCCGTTCATAATGCGGTCGATTGGACGCGCGCCGATGCGACACCCTCCGGGATTCGGAATATAGGCCTCCTTAAATTTTCGGAGAAGAGGGGCGAAGAGAAGAAAAGTCGAGCGGATTTTCGATCCATGAAGCAAATCGACCGTATTACTCTTTAATCCTGTTCCATCAATCACCACGGTGTTCGAACCGATAAATTCAGACGCTATTCCAAGCTCGGTAAATAGATGAAGGAGCTCATCTAAATCGCGGATACGGGGAACATTGTTTAATGTAACTTTTACATCAAAGAGGAGCGCTCCGATTACCATCTTGAGCGCAGCGTTCTTTGCGCCTGAAAGTGTTACTTCTCCTTTTAATTTTTTTCCTCCATGGATTAAATATGCATCTTCCATACTAGTATTTTGTAATTTACAAAAGCTCTACTTCTTCTTTCAGTATAATGCCAAATTGGTCCTTTACTTTTGACTTTATTTTTCCGATCAGAATCATAAGGTCTTCTGGTCGTGCTTCGCCACCTTCATTAATGATAAAGTTGGCATGGACATCCGAAACCCTGAAGCTTCCTTCCTGCACTCCTTTCATTCCCGCTTTGTCGATTAAGTATCCCGCCGATTTCGTGGGAAGTGAATGCTCTTTTTGTTCTTCTATCGAGATATTCCTGAAAAAACATCCACAGGTTGCTACGCCTACTGGTTGAGTTTTTTTCCTATATTCGACCGATTCGTTCGCACGATTAATCACGAAATCAACATCCTTTTTTTGAAGACGAAATACAACGCTTGATAATAGTTCGTGTGTTTTCTGTAGAATACTAAAATCATAATCAAATGCAAAATAGTCCCTATTTACTTTTTTTTCATTTCCCTCAGCATCGATGAGTACTGCAGAAACGACACAGTCACCGACATAACAGACTGGATGTAGCCATTTTGAGTTCATATACACAGCTCCTCCTACCGTGCCAGGAAGGCCTTTATGATATTCAAGTCCCGATAAACCCTGAACTGAAAGATTTTGTACGAGCTGACCCATATTGGTTCCTGATCCAACTTCAATGAGCACTTCAGCATCAGTCGCAGAAAGTGCGGTTATGGATGATACATTATTTTTTACTACTAGGCCCTTAACGACAGAACCTTTAAAAACTGCATTGCTCCCTCCTCCAAGTAAAATAAAAGGGATATGTAATTGATGTGCAGCCTGAAACGCCTTCTGAAGATCCTCCTTCAACTGAGCTTCAAAATAATAGTTCGCTGTAGTATGAAGCCGCATCGAAAGATAAGGGAATAAATCTACCCCCTGTTGTACTCTTCCTGCACCAAGTAGCGCATCAAATGGATTGTTCATTGAGAATACCAATTATATCATCTTTTAGCTTGTAAATATCCCCTGCACCGAGTGTAACCACTACGTCTCCAGGCACAAATTGCTGTTTTAGATGGGACAAAAGGCTTACTGTATCATCAAAAGACAAAAATGAGTTCTTGCCTCTCTGCATAGCTAAGCGAGATAGCTCCGCGGAAGTGATACGAAACTGTGCCGCATTTTCTCTCGCCGAGGCAAAAATAGGCAAAAGATATACGTTGTCAGCCAGGGAAAGTTGCTCAACAAATTCATCTCTAAGCTCATCTGTGCGGGAAAATGTATGAGGCTGAAATAAAACATGTAGTTTCTTCCCTCTGAATCTGCTACGAAGCGCTTGAATAGTCGCGGCAATTTCAGCCGGATGATGCCCATAATCGTCAATCAAATAGGAATTTGTATCTGTCCAAACTGTTTCCATCCGTCGTTTTGCGCCGGAAAACCCTATAATTGCTGTGCGTATTTCATGATTTTGAAACCCAAGTTCAAGGAGTAGCGCTACAACGCCGGCGCAATTGAGGATATTTTTCTCACCAAATAGTAATGATGAATATGCCCCTTGTGAAACGCCTAATTTGAGAAGCTCAAAAGAAGTGCCCACCTCATTCGCTTCTGGCTTGATTATTTGATAATCGCAATCCTTAGATGTTCCGTATAAACGGAATTTTTTAGGATCAAGTTTTGGAAGTATCGAACAAATCGCCGGGTCATCCCCACAGAGCATAAGTTTCTTCGATTGAGAGAAAAACGTCAAGAAAGTTTTTTTTGTTATATCAATATTGTCGTATACATCTGGATGATCGAAATCGATATTAGTACAAAGAGCGTATTCCGGATGAAGGAATAAGAACTTAGGAGTTTTATCTTTCGGAGGATGAACACCATATTCATCAGCCTCAACCACGAAATAATCTGAGTCCGTTATTTTTCCTCCTCCGCCTCCATCAAACAATGGGGCACCTATCAGAAAGCTAGGATTTTTCCCCATTTTACTTAGGGTCCATGCAAGCAGTGATGAAGTAGTGGTCTTTCCATGACATCCGGATACTGCAAGTGAATGAGAATGTTTCTCTACTAATTCGGCAATAAGTTGTGGTTGGGAAATAAGCTTCTTCCCTTTTTTTATAGCAATCTGAGCAAGGGGATTTTCGCTTCCCCCATGGGCAGCGGAATAGATGAACACATCATACTTATCTACAATCGACAAATCGGAAAAATCAGTAGTAAAAGATATATTATTTTTTGAAAGCGATTCATCAGTGATAAATTCCTCTTTCACGTCTACTCCTCCCACTTTTTTTCCCATTTGAGACAACATAACCGCTATATTAGCCATAGCACTCCCTTTTATGCCAAGGAGAAAAAAAGACGCATTGTCTAGAATCATTCACCCATTATACCGAAAATCTGCTTATCTTTGTGACTACTCGATAACGCGCTGGGTTTATTTTCATGTATGTCAGGATCTACTGTATTTGCCAAACGGAGCTAGTGTAGTATCATATGGGTATATGAAAAAAATTCTTGTCACTGGTGCCTTTGGACTTGTCGGCTCAGACCTTATTGTTGCTCTGTCGAAGAAGTACTCCAAGGATTCAATTATTGCGCTCAGCCATAAGGCAAGTGGCTCCGCTAATTGCATCGTGGAAAGCGGAGACGTCCGAGATAAAGATGCTCTTGCGCAAATAATCAAGAAATATGCCGTAACGGAAGTGTATCATCTTGCTGGATTATTATCTGTCGGAAGCGAGAAAAATCCCAATCTTGCATGGGAAATCAATTTAGGAGGATTGAAAAATGTCCTTGATCTTGCAGTACAGTACAAATGTAAAGTATTCTGGCCCTCATCAATCGCTGCGTTTGGCCCAACGACTCCTAAAGTTAATACACCTCAACACACGGTTCTTGAGCCCACTACCATGTATGGTGTAAATAAGGTGACTGGTGAATTATTATGCCAATATTACAACCTTAAATACGGTCTTGACGTCCGTTCTCTTCGATATCCCGGACTCACGGGCTATAAAGCGCCTCCGGGCGATGGCACAACTGAATACTCTGTTCATATTTTTTATGGTGCTATTAATGAGGGTCATTACAGTATTTTTTTAAAGGAAAATGCTCGACTTCCCATGATGTATATCGATGATGCTATTGAGGGAACAATACAGCTAATGGATACTCCTGCAAAAAATATTACTATTCGTACAAGTTATAACTTCGGTGCTATCAGTTTCACTCCCAAAGAGCTTGCTGAAGAGTTAAAAAAACTGGTTCCTGGATTTACATACGATTATAAAATCGATGGACGTCAAAAAATAGCAGAATCGTGGCCTCAATCGATAGACGATGCTCAAGCACGCAAAGATTGGGGTTGGAAACCTAAATATGATCTCAAAAAAATGACGAAAGTGATGTATGAAGGATTAAAAGTTACTTTAAATAAATAAACACCATGTCAAAACAACAATTTTATTCAATTCTTGATTCAGAAGTAGCCCGCATCGACTCTATAAAGACATCAAAACGCAATGAACGGATAATTCAGTCATTTAAATCCGCGACAGTCGCTCAGATTGAAGGAACAGATATTACAATATTCAACTCAAATGATTACTTGGGATTACGGCATAATGCTTCGGTAAAAGAAGCAGAACACGCCGCCTCCCAAAAATACGGTGCAGGCCCAGGTGCTGTGCGCTTTATTTCCGGAAGCATGCAAATTCATAAAGATTTGGAACGAGCGATGGCGCAGTTTCATAAGAGAGATGACGCGATGATTTTTTCTTCCGCGTTCGCCGCAAATCTCGCCGTCCTTTTTTGCTTGACAACTGGGCAAAGTAAGGATTCAAAAGTAAAAAGCGATGTATTGGTCGTTTCTGATGCACTAAACCATAGAAGCATTATCGACGGAATACGCCTTGCCAATCTTCCCAAGGAGCAACGAATGGTATTTGAACATATGAATATGCAAAGTCTAGGAACCATTTTGAAAGATGCGGTGGGAAAATGGTCTCGGGTATTAATAGTGACGGATGGCGTTTTCAGTATGCTCGGAGAGTATCAACATCTTGATAAAATGCGCGAGATTATAGATATGTATGATGCTCAGTTTCCGCAGGGAATCTTGCTTGTCATGGACGATTGTCACGGAGTTGCTTCGTGTGGCAAGACAGGACGCGGAATCGAGGAATTAAAAAATGCGAGAGCTGATGTTCTTATTGGCACATTCGGCAAGGGTTTTGGAAGTGACGGTGGATATGTCGTGGCAGATCGACAGATTATTGATTATCTGCGTGAATCTTCAGCAACGTATATCTATTCTAATTCTATTTCCCCGGGAACTGCAGGAGCGGCTTTGAAAGCCGTTGAAATCGTGGACAGCGTTGAAGGCAGAAAACTCCTCCAAGAATCCCAGAAAAATACCACATATTTTAAAAAACTGGTCAAAAAAGCTGGATATGTTTTTGCAGCAGAATCGATACATCCTATTCAGCCCGTGCTCATTGGTGACCCTGTCAAAACACGAAGTCTGGTGGATTTCCTTTTTTCAAAACATATTTTAGTCACGAATATAAGCTATCCAGTGGTTCAAAAGGGACGAGATGAAATACGAATCCAAATAAGTGCAGCTCACTCAAAAGAAGAAATAGACTATTTGGTGAAGTGCATGAAAGATTAAAACGTTTACCGCAAATAGGAATCTTAAAATACCCATATTTTTATGTCATCACGTATCCCATCATCTCACCGAACTTTTCCGGATGTTTTTTATATTGACGTCTGTAAGAGTAAAATCGCTTACTATCACACGAAGTACAAAAAGGGAAAAAATCCATGTGACTTTTTTGAATCCCATTTTCCAACGCAAGTTCATAATTTAATCGGGTGAGGTTGAGATGAAAACCCCCCCCATGGGGGCGGAAAATGAGCTTTTCAAATCGCTCCACTTCTTCCATAAATAGAACATATCTGTCAATATCAACGGTGTAGCAACATTCTCCGATTGCGGGACCAAACGCTATTCTGATATTTGCGGCGTGAGCACCAAGCAGCTCCATTTTTTTGATCATATTTTTCATAAGATTCTTCACACTTCCCCTCCATCCATTATGCGATGCTCCAATAACACTTGCAATTGGATCATGAAAAAGGATTGGAACGCAGTCAGCAACTCGAACTGCGATTAATGCTCCTTTCTCATTTGTCACTACTCCGTCGGACTCTTCCAAAATCTCAACGTCCCCTAAATGGAGTAGATCGGGCACCGAAACATTAGTTGAATGAATTTGTTCTAGCAGAACTACTTTACGAGGAGTGAGTTCCCTTTGTCTTATGAATTCATCTACAACTTGAATTTTGCGCATATCGCCGGCATCCAGTGTGGAAAACCCAGCACTTCCCAACATTAATGAGGGAGAACTAATTGCGTTTTGTTCACGATAAAATTGAAACATAGTTTTTGACACAATCTATGTCACTCCATGGATACTCTACAGTACCTCTGCAGAGGCTTTTTTCATGCCCTTTCCCTGTAATGACGATTACGTCTCCAGTTGCAGCACTTTTTATTGCCGCGTGGATTGCTTTTTCGCGATTCAATTCCACAAAATAATGTTTTTTTCCAAAACCAGCCTCAATAGCAGCCGCAATTATTTGGGGATCTTCAGTACGATAATCTTCTTCGGTAATATACGAAATATCTGCAATTGTGGCACTCGCTTGACCCATTGCAAACCGTTTAGTTGTATCTCGCAGTCCAGCTGAGCCGAATACATGGATGATTTTCCCTGTGCCAGTAAGATATTGCTTTTTTATCGTCTCCAGAATCCGTGCGATTGCATTGGGTGTGTGAGCAAAATCCACAATTATTTTGAAATTCTTATCGTATACGATATCAATGCGTCCCGCTGGAAGTTTGAACGATTTTAATGAAGCTAGCAATGGTTCATCTTCGATACCAAGCTCTTTACAGAGGCCATAAGCCCCAAGATAATTGTATGCATTGAAATCGGCCAATTCCTTAAAGTCTTTCCTAAAATCTTTCATGTAATCCGCATGGTGTACAAACCCATATGTTTTAAGATTTTTGACATTCGACTTTCGGCTTTCAACTAATTTTTGCGTCACATCATCATCACTATTTATTAGTGCAAATTTGGCTTCATCCACCAAGCGCCATTTGGTCTTTGCATATTTATCAATTGATTTGTGGTAATCGAGGTGTTCATGGGTAATATTGGTTAAAACCGCCGCTTCATATCGCACTCCCCAGACTCTATTTTGATCAAGTGCATGCGAAGTCGTTTCCAGAATAAAATACTCGTCCCCCTTTTGTACAGCTAAGTTGATAAGTTTTTGGACTAAAAACGAATCGGGAGTAGTGACATGAAAACCAGTGTCAAATTCCTCGCCTCCAATTTTTGCATAAATCGTTGAAAGCATAGAAACTTTTTTTCCTGCGCCGTGAAGAAGGTGGTATAACAGATGGGTTGTAGTGGTCTTACCGTCCGTCCCAGTCACTCCGATTACCTTAATTTTTCTACTTGGAAACCTATACCAGATATTCGCGATACCCGCTTGAAGCAAATGGTAAATGTTTTTGAGTTTTTGTATCATATATTCTATTCCGGAGCTATATTATAATATACTATAAGGTCTTTTGCGATTTCAAAAAAGATAGGGGCAGCGGTTTCTGACCCCCATTGAGAAGATTTTGGTTCTTTAATTATTACAAGACCTATAAATTGCGGATTTTTGATGGGAGAAAACCCGATAAATGAGGCGATCGTTTTAGTTGCATCATAATGTCCTTCGATTGGTATCTGTGCAGTCCCGGTTTTTCCTCCAATTTGGTATCCTTTTGGTTTGAGAAATTTGGTCTCACCATTCTCAATAGTGGAGAGAAGCATCTGTTTAATTAGATCGCTTGTTTTTGTACCAACTATTTGCTTAATCAAAATCGGATCTATTTTTTGTATTTTCTCTCCTCGAAGCTCTTTTACGACATACGGCTTCATGAGCTTTCCCCCATTTATAATTGAAGAAAATGCCGTTATCATCTGTATTGGTGTCACGGCAATCCCCTGACCGAACGTAGCTGTAGCATAATCAATCGGATACCAATCACCTTTCGGTCTGATATTTCCTGCCGCTTCACCTTCAAGATCGATGTTAGTTTCCTTCCCAAACCCATACTTCAAGATCGAATCATACAATCGTATATTTCCCAACTTAGATCCCACATACACCATCGCCACATTACTCGATTTTTCAAGGGCACGCGTTAGGGTGATTTTTCCTTCATACGTATTATTCCATGTACGGATTGTATATTCTCCAATTTTGACCGGTCCAGTTTCATCATAAATAGAATCTGGCTTTATGAGACCAGCTTCGATACCAGCCGCCATCACAAGCGGTTTAAACGTGGATCCAGGTTCGTAGGAATCTGAAATTGCAGCATCACGGAATACGCTGTTGCTGAAGTCATAATACGTAGTTGGATCATAATCTGGAAGGCAACTGAGCGCAATAATTTCCATAGTAGCAGGATTTGCGATGATTGCACAACCTTCTTTTGCACCAGTCTTTTCAAGACCCGCAAGCAGTTTTTCTTTGACCAACATCTGAACAGATTTATCAATGGTGAGATAGATATCGCGTCCATTTTCAGGATCAATCCGTTCTTGTGTACCCAGAAATATTGGTTTTCCTTGAAGATCCAAGTCGGATCGGATAAGACCGGGAAGCCCTCCAAGATCCTTATCATAAAAACCTTCAACTCCTGAACGACCAACATCAATTCCTTCTTCGTCCTTGCCAACAAACCCAGCTAGATGGGCAGCGATAGATGCATCGGGATAATATCTGCTCCATTGCTCGTCAAACCCCATACCTGGTAGGTTTAGTTTAAGGATGGCGTCTCTATCCACCTTCGACACACTTCCTCTCACTGATGTCCACGTTTTTGTTTGATCGATGCGAGCAGAAATACTTGCTTCATCCATCTTGATTATTTTAGAAAGCGACAAAGCTGTCTTATCTTTGTCGGTAATAAGTTTTGGTTCGAAGAAGAGATGGTAGAGAATTTGATTCATGACGATTGGCTGCCCATTTCTATCATAAATTTTACCCCGTTCGGGTTGTAGCTTTCGTGTAGATAGATAGTCGTGCTGTAAATCGGGGTGAAGAACCTGAATAAAAAATAATCGTAAAATAATGATACAAAATACTCCAAGAAAACAAACAAGCAACAAACGCAATTTTGTCATTCTTAATTTATCGTTTTGTATTTAACGCAATCGGTAGATCACTCACATAAACAGGTCTTGTTGATCTTTCAAAACCCCATTTCAATTGATATTCTTTTGCATGGAGAAATGATTCAGAATCAGCCATTTCTTTTTCAAGCTCCATATTTTCCTGTTTCAAAACAATTGTCTTCTGTTCGAACGCATGGATTTCGGTACTTAACTTCATACTAGAGATAAAGATGGTAATATTACCGACAACAGCTAAAATAAATATGCCGAATATTATTTCTCTGTAATATTGTTTCATACGTGGAAAACGCGCAAAACTGCGGACCGCTCAAACCGTAGTTCACTATTGCCGAAAACTGGCTTCTTGCCCGCCTGCACATATCCGTTTTGGCGGATAAAGCGCTTCACAATCCTGTCTTCAAGCGAGTGGAAACTTATAACGGCGATTTTCCCATGAAAATGTAATAGCGTAACTGCAGCTTTTAAAGCTAATTCCAAATTTTCAAATTCATGATTCACCTCTACTCGTAAAGCTTGGAAAACTCGAGTCTGAGTGGGTCGTGGGTTGCTTTTTGCTACCGAATTAACCACCGATACAAGCCATCCAACAGTGAGATTTCGAACTCCCACTCGTTGCAACGCTATCTGCTTTGCTAAGTCGACTGCGAGAATTTCCTCAGCATTATGCATAAACATATGGATGAGCTCTTTTTCGCCATATTGGCGTAATATTGTTTCCGCATCCATCTCACATTCGTCATCAAGTCGCATATCCAAGTGCTCATCAAGATTTTTATAGGAAAGCCCTTTCCCCCCTGATCGAAGTTGTTCATTTGAGAGCCCTAGATCGAATAGTATGCCATCAACTGGAGCGAATTTCTCAGCTTTTGCAATTATTGCTATATCTTTAAAATTTCCTTGTTTTAGGGTGAGATTTTTGTTTGTATAGGGAGACAAGATTTGCTTAATATCCCGATCGATGGCGAGTACTATCGCTCCTTTATCCAAAAGCTCACGGGTATGCCCGCCCTCGCCGTACGTAGCATCGATAATTTTCTTACCGGGAGCGGCTTCAAGCATTTCCACGACTTCCTTTAATAAAACAGGTGTGTGCATAGTTAATTCTCAGCCTTTAATTGACTAGATTGATAATGTGCCCATTTTTCTGGATTCCAAAGTTCAAAATGATCACCAACGCCAATGATGAGAACTTTGTCTTTTAATTCCGCAAACTGGAGAAGGGGCTTTGGGATAACAAATCTACCTTGTCCGTCGATTTCGATATGCATGGTTGAGGAAAACAGAAGTCGTCTCTTATTAATATCAGTTTTGTCTAGTAGTGACACTCCGATGAGCTCTTTTGATCTGGATTCCCAATCAGCCTTATCGTATCCTGCGAGACAAAAATCAAATCCTTTTGTTACAATGAAACTGTCACCCTTTACTAATTCCCTTATTTTTTTAGGAATAACAACTCGGCCCGGAGCAGTAAACGAAACTAGATATTCACCAAAAAAAACCATATATAACCATTTAACACCAATTAAATTTAAAAGTCAACGTGATTTATGAATAAATTAATCCAACAAACGCGCAAGCTACTACTGGGTGCGCAGGGGGGTATGTTTTCCTCCGCAATGATTCTCGGATTCATGATTGTAATATCACGTATCTTTGGATTTATACGCTACAGAACGCTCTCTGGATACTTCACGAAGGATCAGTTGGATATTTTTTTCGCATCATTCCGGATTCCCGACCTCGTGTTTGAATTACTTATCACAGGAGCCCTTACTTCGTCCCTCATTCCCATTTACATCAAATACCAAAAAAATGAGCAGGAGCGGAGAGAAATCACTTCATCCATCTTTAATTTTCTTTCTGTCATCTTAGTGGTGGTTATTATTATCCTCCTTCCCTTTCTCCACCTCATCATTCCTCTCATCACCCCTGGCTTTCAAGGAGAAAAGCTGGCAGAAGTGGTAACTTTCTCCAGGATTCTTCTTCTCGGGCAACTTCCATTCTTAGTGCTTGGTAATTTTTTTACCGGAATTGCACAATCACGTAAATTGTTTCTTGTAACAGCTATTCCACCCATCATATATAACCTTTCCGTCATCGTAGCTACGCTATTGTTTGCCACAACGTATGGATTATATGCCCCCATTATTGGAATAAATATCGGAGCAATTATTTTTGCTGGTATGCAGCTTCCTGTTATTTGGGATGAGATCATTGCTTGGAGACCAATTTTTAAATTCCATACAGGGGTAAAAGACTTTTTTAGGATGATCGGTCCACGGCTTCTTACTATTCTTGTCGCTCAAATCGATGCGACAATCGACTTAACCCTTACAACCTTACTTGGATCGGGTGCTTACACTATTTTTTATTTTGCACAGCATCTTCAGCTTCTTCCTGTCTCCGTGATAGGTATGGCATTTGGGCAGGCTTCTTTGCCCTATCTAACTGAAATGATAGAATCGAAAAAAAAGGAGAATTTTGCACAAATCATCACTGAATCACTGCTTAATATCTTATTTTTGACTGTCCCAATTGCCGTATACTTCATATTTGCACGTACCCCACTTGTCCGAATGTTCTTTGGAGGTGAAAAATTCGACTGGGATGCAACCGTGCAAACTGCATTTCTTCTTTCCTATTTCGCCATTTCCATTCCTCTGCATTCCATCTACTATTTGCTTACACGTTGTTTCTATGCACTTCTTGATAGCAAAACACCGTTTTATTCCAGCATCATAAGCGTTGCGGCGAATACAATACTCTCGCTTATCGCGATTCTCATCCTTCATCTCCCTGTTTGGTCTTTGGGAATTACCTTCTCTTTATCGATGGCACTTCAGGTGAGCATTTTATTTTTCCTTCTTCAAAAGAGAGCTCAATTTAATCTTCGCGCTTTTTATATTTCCCTTGGAAAAATCATACTGACTGCCATCATTGCTGCCCCAGCCCCGTATGTGCTCATAAAACTCATGGATAACCTCCTCTTGGATACAACGCGAACTATAAATATTCTGTTCCTCCTTATATCGAGTGCGCTTGTGTACTTTTTGTTATACTTATTTGTAGCCTGGTTTTTAGGAGTTCAAGAACTTTCCTTCCTTGCAAAATGTACCTTAAAAGCGAAAGAGTTCCAGAAAAAAATTACCGAAATGTATACCTCATATGATTAATAGTGATAAAAAAAATATCGTTTTATCAATTCAAAAGGAATTGCTTGGTAAAACCCTTACCTATAAGGAGATTTACAATCTCATGGATCAGATTTCACATAGAAATCTGAGTGACATCCTTACAACGTATTTCGTTGCAGCTTCTTTTAAACAAGGGTATTCTCATGAGGAGCTCTATCACTTTACGAAAGCAATGGTAGAAACAGGCAAAAGACTCCACTTCAAGGGGATTGTCGCTGATAAACATTCAATCGGCGGAGTGGCAGGTACGCGCGCTACAATGATATTAGTTCCAATCATCGCAGCTGCTGGCTTTAAAATCCCAAAGATATCTTCCCGAGCAATAACCACGCCTGCCGGGACAGCGGATGCAATGGAAGTCTTTGCAGGTGTAGAATTTACCGGTGAACAAGTGGAAGAAATCGTTAACAGGGTTGGAGGATGTATCTGTTGGAATGGAAGGCTTGGGATTGCTCCAGCTGATGATATTCTTATCCATATAGAAGAACCTCTTGCCTTTGAATCTTTTGACAAAATAATCATATCTGTAATGGCAAAAAAAATAGCTGCATCAACGACTCATCTTGTTCTTGATATACCGATAGGCAAAACAATGAAAATAGTTCATGAGAAAGACGCCCAAAAAGTTGCGGATAAGTTTCGCATGCTAGGAAAGAAATTTGGTATGGAAGTTGTTGCCACAATTAACAAAACGAAGGAACCGGCAGGATTTGGTGTTGGCCCGGCGCTTGAAGGTAGAGATGTCTTGAAAGTGCTTGAACAAACGAATGATAGACCAAAAGACCTTGAAAATCGTGCGCTCTTTCTTGCAGGTACACTTCTTGATATGTGTTATAAGCATGCAAAAGTAAAAAAAGTGGGAATAGAAGAAGCACAATCCATTCTTACATCCGGTCAAGCACTAAAAAAATTTAAAGAAATTATAAAAGCACAGGGAGGGTCTCCACACATATCTTCAAATTCCATGAAATTGATGAATAAAAAGCATACTATATATAGCGACCAATCAGGTTATGTAAAAGAAATAAACAATCACAATCTCAATAGTATCGCCAAGATGCTTGGAGCACCCCTTGATAAATATGCAGGTGTTTATTTGTTGAAAAAAATCGGAGATATGGTGGCAATACGGGAACCATTAATGGAATTTTATACAAAAGACTCCTATCTCCTTAAAGAGGCAGAGTCAACATTACAAACGTTTCCAATCCACATATTGGACACTCATATATGAAGAAAATAAAAATCCTTTCTCTGATAATAGCCCTTATTTTACTTGGCATTTATTTTGTATATACCGAAGGTTCTTTGCCCGTTGATAAAAATAATGCAGGATCTACCGTTTTCGTCATCAAGAAGGGTGAGGGATTAAATCCCATTATCAAACAACTTGCGACGGAAGATCTCATCCGAGATAAACTAGTTTTTTTCGTCATAGCATATCAAAAGGGTATTGAAAAAAAAGTACAAGCGGGAGACTTTAAGCTATCAAAGAACATGAACGCGTTTGAGATTGCTGATGCAATTACTCATGGTGGAATGGATGTACGGGTGACTATTGTTGAAGGCTTGAGAAAGGAAGAAGTAGCACAAAAACTGGCAGAACAGTTCACGTTTTCAGAAATAAGCTTTATAGAGCAATCAAGAGAGGGGCAGTTATTTCCAGACACCTATCTTATTCCAAAGACTGCTTCCATGGATGCTATTATCCAGATGATGGAATCCAATTACCAGAAGAAAATGGCAGAAGCACGGAAAGAACATCCGTTTGAAAAACGATCAGATAGAGAGATACTCATTTTAGCGTCTCTCGTTGAGCGGGAAGCAAAGTTTCCTGATGATAGACGAATGGTGGCCAGCATTATTCTCAAACGAGCCCAAAATGATTGGCCTTTGCAACTTGATGCGACAATACAATATGGATTGGGATATCAACGGGCAGAAAAGACGTGGTGGAAACGCGAACTCTCTGTTGAAGACCTCAAAGTTGAGAATACGTATAACACATATGAGAGAAAAGGATTGCCGCCAGCTCCCATTTGTAATCCGGGGCTTGATTCCATCAAGGCAGCGTTTGCAGCAGATCCTAATACCCCATATTGGTATTATGTGAATGATAAGAAAGGTCGCATCCAAGTGGCTAAAACACTCGAAGAACATAACGCAAACATTCTGAATTTTGTACAGTAAAGATTATAAGGGCAATTCACTCGGTACATCAGGAGAAGTCGTACGCTTCAGTATTTCTCTTGGTTTTCCACTCCCCGTTGCGGCACCAATATACCCAGCCAATTCCATTTCGTCAATGATAGCAGCGGCACGTGAATAACCAATTTTAAGCTTTCTCTGAAGGAATGATGTTGATGCTTTCCCGGATTGAAGAACTATTTCCAGCGCCTGGTTAAAAAGTGCATCTTTTCCCGAATCGCCACCGATACTTCCTCCTGGCATTCCACCAACCGATATACCCGGATCTGTTTCCATGATTTCCTCGGTGTAATGCACTTCGGGCGACTGTGCTCGAATAAATTTCGTCAATTCCGCAACTTCCCTCTCCGTAATAAAAGGACCTTGAATACGTTTCGGTTTCGCCTGATCTGGAGGTAAGAATAACATATCTCCTTTTCCTAATAGCTTTTCTGCGCCAGGCATATCGATAATTACTCGTGAATCTATCATGGAAGAAACGTTAAATGCAAGACGAGCAGGAATATTTGCCTTCATAAGCCCTGTGATGACATCTACCGATGGTCGTTGAGTAGCCAACACCAAATGGATTCCTGTTGCTCGAGCAAGCTGAGCAATACGTGTAATGCGGCTTTCTACATCATTTCCTGCAAACATCATGAGATCTGCCAATTCGTCAATCATAAATACAATATATGGTTTTTTCTCTATTCCGGGAATAAGGTTGTAACTATCCAGATTTCGAGCATGTACTGCCGCAAATTGCTTATATCTTTCCTGCATCTCATTCACGGTCCAATTAAGAGCCCGGAGAGTTACTTCTGGTTCATTGATGACTGGCGTCAATAAATGAGGAATATTCGCATAAGCAGCCATTTCTACTCGTTTTGGATCAACTAGTATCAGTCTTAAATCTTCAGGACGTGTTCGAAATAACATTGTGCTAATCCATGCATTTATAATGACTGATTTACCGGAACCAGTTGTACCAGCAATCAAGCAGTGAGGCATTTTACCGATGCTTGTAGCAATGGGCTTGCCGGAAACATCAAGGCCCAGTGGCATGAGAAGTGGATCTGAATTTTTTGTAAAAATATCATCTTCAAGTAGACTTTTTAGTGTAACAATCTGGCTTCTTACATTTGGGATTTCTATTCCAACCATTGCTCTTCCGGGAATGGGCGCTTCGATACGGACCTGTCCAGTTGGCGCTGCGATTGCAAGAGCCAAATCATTGGCAAGAGCGGTGATACGAGAAAGACGCGTGCCACTTTTAATCTCAATACAGTATTGAGTGACTGCAGGTCCCTTATTTTGTTCCGCAACTCGTGCTGAAATACCAAAACTATCAAGCGTCTTTTCAATGGTGGCAGCAATATAATTTACATCGCCCCGATCCGCCTCTGCTTGTTTTACGGTACTGAGAAGATTTAACGGAGGAAACACCCAAGTCGATCCCCCTTGAGTGAGGGGTTTGATGTAAATGTCCTGATTTGATAAAGCTTTGTTCATCTCATTTTGATTGATGGCAGGTCTTTCATTTTTTCGTTTATCTTCTACATATTCTATAGTTGGTTCTTCTCGTTTCTTTGGCTCTATTTTCTTTTCGGTAATAAAATCACCCTTATGTGCGGTTGTTTGAGAGGGATGAAGAGCAGGGTCTACAGATGCTCTCACCGATTTCATCAAGCTTACGATACCTCCTGTTACGGCAGAAATAATTACATCAATGGACGTATCAAGGAAAAGAACAATCCCGATTCCAAGTAAGGTAAGAAGAAAAAGCGTCGCGCCAATGAATGAAATATTGTCCTGCAAAACGCCATGAAGATACGCTCCAAACACCCCACCCCGAAGCAATCCTCCGAGTGAAACTCCAACGAACAAAAGCCCAATTGTGATAGTTGGCCGAATGAGAGCTTTTTTTGAATTAGTCATCACCTGAAGAGCACAAATTATAATGAGAGCGGGAACGAAGAAAGCCACGAAACCAAATTGATCCACGAGATATTGGCGAATACTTGAAAGCAATTTACCATCAACTAATGGACCAATGGGAAGTAATGAGAGTCCAAGAAGAAGCCCACCAAAAAAAAGGATGAGTCCGAATAAAAGAAACACAGTACGAGCATTTACCTTTGCTTTAATAAAGGGGATTTTTATGATACTTTTTTTTCGTGCCATATCAACTCATTCTAGTATATAAAGTACCCTCGCGTCAACACGGCTTCTCCCTGAAACCTGCTCATGCCCCTTAGGACATGAGCTCTTTCAAAAAGTCATCCTCAACTGGAGGTGCTTGTCGTCTGTTATTTCCCAATGGTGGTCTATCGTTTCGGTCACTTCGTGTATATTGTGGTCTTGGTCTCCCTCCGCTTGGCCCTCCATGGCTTCCTCCCCCTCTGTTATAGGAAGGTCGTGGACGTTGCTCATATCGTGGAGCAGAAGGAGCTGCAGCACCAACCTCAGGTTCTTTTCCATCTTCACCAAACATCTGAAGATTAATTCTACCCATGTTATCGATTTCCATTACTTTAACCTTTACTTTTTGACCAACTGATACCACTTCTGCAGGGTCTTTCACAAATCCCCGTCCCATTTTTGAAACGTGGACAAGCCCGTCTTTTCCAGGAATACATTCAACAAATGCACCAAATGGAGCAATTCGTTTTACTTCTCCTTCAAATATTTCTCCTACCTGAATTTCTCTTGTCATGTTTTCAATCATCTTTGCCGCCATATCAACATTTGCTTTGTCGATACCGCTGATTGTTACTCTTCCGTCATCACCAACATTAATATCGGTATTCGTTTGCGCAATGAGAGCTCGTATATTCTTTCCTCCAGGTCCTATAATCTCTCCGATTTTATCTGGTGGAGGTGTAATTACAATAACCTTTGGAGCAAATTTCGATACTGTATCTCTTGGTTTTTCAATTGCCGCTTTCATGTTTGCTAGAATCTTCATTCGGGCTACTGTCGCTCTTGTTATCGCTTCATGCATCATGGGTGTTGTAAGCCCCATGTTTTTTACATCAAGTTGAATCGCGGTTACTCCTGTTTCGCTTCCTGCAATCTTGAAATCCATTTCACCTGAAAAATCCTCTATTCCTAAGATATCAGTCAATACAACGAAATCATCATCGGTTTTTGATACGATTCCCATTGCGATTCCTGCAATAAGTGCTTTGATTGGAACACCGGCATCCATGAGAGCCAATGTGGAAGCACAAGTGGATGCTTGAGAAGTCGATCCGTTTGAGGAAAGCACTTCAGAAACAACACGGATTGTGTAAGGAAAATCTTTTTGTGAAGGAAGGACTGGTTCAAGTGCTTTTTCAGCAAGAGCTCCATGCCCTATTTCACGACGAGAAGAAAATCCAAATCTACCTGTTTCACCCACTGAGTATGGGGGCATATTGTAATGATGGATATATCGCTTTGACTCTTCACCTTCTGGGCTTTCAATAAGCTGTTCCAAGCTTGGTGCTCCAAGCGTAACAATTGAAAGAACTTGAGTGTCTCCTCGAGAGAACAGTGCTGATCCATGAATTCGAGGAAGAATGCTTACTTCAGAAGAAAGTTCTCGTAATTCGTCAATTCCACGGCCATCAACTCGTTTTTTTAGCAAGATATTATCTCTTATTACTTGTTTTGTCATGTAATCAACGCCTTTTGCAATTGTTTTTTTATCGAATTCGTCTGCATACTTTTCAGAAACGGCATTCACCACTTCCTCAACAGCTGCTTTATCTTCAAATTCTTTCTTCGCTTTTTGAGCAACGAGTGCTTCGATTTCTTTTTTAAAATCCTTCTTCAAAATAGCGAGTAATTTTTCATCAACGAGTGAATCAGATGCATCACCCTTTTTATTTCCAACGGCTTTCGCAAATTCGTTGATAAATCCAATAAGTTTTTTGTTTTCAATTTTTGCGAGTTCAATTCCCTTTTCAATTAAATCTTCCTTGAGTTCTTCCGCACGAGTTTCAATCATTACCACTTTTTCTTCGGATGAGGAAACAACAAGGTCAAGAACTGAGAATTTTTGATCTTCTTCTGTTGGATTTACTACAAATGTTACTTCCCCATTTTTCACAGCTCCCACACGGGTAGTTGCGATTGGGCCTTTCCAAGGAATTGTTGATGCTTGAAGAGCTGCAACCACTGTAAGCGCTGCAAGAATATCTGGTGAATTTACTCCGTCGATAGACATCAATGTGATGATTATCTGTACATTTTTTTTATAGCCTTTTGGAAAAAGAGGTCGAATAGATCTATCGATGAGGCGTCCGGTTAGGACAGCTTCGTCAGACGGTCTTCCTTCTCGTTTAACCCATCGAGAGCCTTTGATAATTCCGCCCGCATACAATTTTTCTGCATACTCCACTTGAAGTGGGAAATAATCCAAGTCTTCGCGCTCAGCGCCTGCCACAATAGTGACCAATAAACTTGTGTCTCCCATGCGACCAAGGACTGCAATTGTTGCAGCTTTTGCTAACTTCCCTGTCTGAAATGACAGTGTTCTTTTTGCTTGTTCGTTTCCGAGTTCAAGACTTTTTTCTATGATTTTCATAGTGTTATAAATGAATAAATAAATTAATTAAAAATTACAAATTATGAATGAGGTCATTGTCATCTCGACTAAGCCCAAGCGCATGGAGAGATCTAAATATATCGAGATTTCTCGACTTCGCTCGAAATGACATATTATCTATTATTCTATTACTTAAATTAATAATACTACACTCAACGAAGAATATGAAGTTGGTATTACTATGTTTCTGCAAATTATTTCTTAAGTCCGATTTGTTCGATAAGTTTTTTATAGCGTTTTTCGTCGAGTTTCTGCAAATAATTAAGAATTCTTCTTCTCTTTGCAATGACTTTTAAAAGACCACGTCGTGAATGATTATCCTTGTTATTTTCTGTCAAATGTTCTGTTAAGCGAAGTATTTTATGGGTAAGAAGTGCTGATTGTACTTCTGGAGAACCGGTATCGCCGTCCTTTTGTGCAAACATCTCGATGAGCTTCTGTTTATCGTCTGGTAGTTTTTTCATAAGAACACATTATAATAAATGAATCATGAAGTTTCAACATCTAATTCTGCCACTTGTTTTGTGGCTTGTTGTGTTCTTTTATATGTGGTTTTTCGTGCCTACATCTCCGCTTGTTGTTGGTGGCCTCATTGTTCTCATTTCAATCGCTGCGTATTTTTCCGCCCGACTAATTGCTCACGACCATCTGCCTATGATTGTCACGTGCGGAGTTTGTCTGTTTTTCATTTCTAGTGTCTTCTCTGGTTTCAATTTTATAAATCTGCTCCTCATTGTCGCTATGGGCACGGCACTAACTTTGCTGACCACCAAACGGTAAGCGCTGATATAATATACTGTATGAGAGCTAAAAAATACATTACAACTACTCTTCCTTACGTAAATGCGGACCCTCATATCGGCTTCGCACTTGAAATGGTACAGGCAGATGTGATTGCACGCACGTGGAGGCAATTGGGATATGATGTTGTTTTCAATACCGGAACCGATGAGCATGGTCAAAAAATTTATCAAAAAGCTATTGAAGCGAAATTGGACCCTCAACAGTATTGTGATGCTTTCGCAAAGAAATTTAATGATTTAAAGCAAGCCCTCAACCTTTCCTACACACATTTCATTCGAACGACAGATAAAAAACATATTCTCGCGGCGAGTGAGTTTTGGAACCGATGTCTTGCAAACGGTGATATCTATAAGAAAAATTACCAGACAAAATATTGTGTGGGATGTGAGCTGGAAAAAACAGATTCAGACCTCGTGGACGGCCAATGCCCTCTCCATTCGAAAAATAAAATAGAATTGCGTGACGAAGAAAATTATTTTTTCTCCTTCTCAAAATATCAAAAACCATTGATGAATTTGTATGAAAAACAACCAGACTTCGTTCTTCCTGCATCAAAATTTAATGAGATAAAACAATTTGTTTCCGGTGGGCTACAGGACTTCAGTATTTCGCGTCTCAAGGAAAAGATGCCTTGGGGTGTCCCCGTTCCAAACGACGACAAACATGTAATGTATGTTTGGTTTGATGCACTGATAAACTATATTTCAACTGTGGGATGGCCTTCCGATGAAAAGGAATTTAATGCTTGGTGGCCTGGTATCCAAGTGGCAGGAAAAGATAATCTGAGGCAACAGAGTGCTATGTGGCAGGCAATGCTCCTCTCAGCACAACTCCCGCTTTCAAAACAAATCATCATCCATGGATTCATCACGTCAAACGGACAAAAGATGAGCAAAAGCCTTGGTAATGTTGTAGACCCCTATGAGATGGTAAAAAAATACGGTACAGACGCAGTGCGCTATTATCTATTAAGGGAAATCCCCACTCTAGGAGATGGTGACTTTTCAGAAGTGCGTATGAAGGAGCTCTATAACGCCGATTTGGCGAATGAACTCGGAAACTGCGTGTCTCGTGTTACCACCCTTGCTGCTAAAGATGGACTTACTCTTGGAGTAAAACCGTATTCCATTACTCCAGATCATGCTTCTCAAATCACCTCTTTTCAAATGAATGACGCTATTACATTGATTTGGGAAGAAGTGAAAAAGCTAAATAAGCAAATGAATGAACAAACGCCTTGGAGCAAAACGCCTCCTGAACGCTGCGAATTTCTTGTTCAAGCTTTAAATAGTTTAAATGAAATTGGACATCGGCTTTATCCTTTCCTTCCAAAATCAAGCGAAATAATAATTGCAGGGACGAGTGGAGTTATTACAAAAATGCCACCTTTATTTCCTCGGATATGAAAAAGAGATTACTATTGCTAAGCAGTGCCATTATATTCATCGTTATTATCGTAATAGGTGCTGTCTATTACTTTATTTTCAGAGATCTCCCCACAGCTTCTTCCCTTCGAAACCTTAATACTATTCCTTACTCCACACATATCTATGATCGAAACGGAAAAACATTATATGAAATTTTTCGAGATCAAAACAGAACGCCGGTAAACCTCAAAGATTTGAAACCATATATTTATCAGGCCTCAATCGCGATAGAAGACAAAGATTTTTATAACCATCAAGGAATTTCCCTCACCTCAGGAGTACTGAGGTCGATAAAGGAGCTTGTACTACGCCAGAGCCTCCAGGGAGGTTCAACAATTACCCAACAATTAGTAAAAAATGCACTTCTCTCTTCAGAGCGAACTGTCCAAAGAAAGATACGGGAAATGGTGTTGGCAGTGAGCGTTGAAAAACAATTTTCAAAACAGCAAATTCTTGAAATGTACATAAACCAAGTTCCTTACGGCGGTTCTTCATACGGGATTGAAGAAGGTGCAAAAACATTTTTCGGCAAAAAAGCAAAAGATTTAACGCTTGCTGAAGCAGCACTTTTGGCAGGACTGCCACAGGCCCCTTCCTTATATTCTCCCTATATTAATCCAACTCTCACAAAAAACAGGAGAGATGAAGTGTTGGTTAAAATGCGTGAACAGAAATATATTACTGAAGATCAAAAAAATGCCGCCATAGCATCTCCACTTGATGTAATTCCTTTGCAGTCAACCATGCACGCTCCTCATTTCGTATTTTATATAAAGTCGTTATTAGAAAAAGAGTATGGCGTTGATTTAGTTGAACAAGGAGGCCTTAAGGTAACAACGACGCTCGACTTGGATATTCAGGAACAAGCAGAACAAATACTTAAAGATGAAATCGCGAAAATTCAATACCTCGATGTTTCAAATGGAGCGGCGCTTATTACACGCCCACCTACGGGGGAAATTTTGGCGATGCTTGGATCAGTGGATTATTACGCGACAGGATCTGGTGCATTTAATGTAACCACGGCTCTTCGCCAGCCAGGAAGCTCCATCAAACCTCTCAATTATGCAGTTGGAATCGATAGGAAATTGGTAACGGCAGGTACCGTATTCCTTGATATCCCTACGTGTTTTACAGCTGATGGCCAACCCGGCTCTTATTGCCCAGTGAATTACGATGG
Source organism: Patescibacteria group bacterium (assembly GCA_038328135.1). Classification (GTDB taxonomy): domain Bacteria; phylum Patescibacteriota; class Microgenomatia; order UBA1406; family GWC2-37-13; genus JAKBEU01. The sequence continues at coordinate 61,955 of JBBQLR010000001.1, forward strand.
GCAATTCCATGGCCCAACTCAGCTTCGTTTTGCGCTTGGAAACTCTTTCAACATTCCTGCAGTAAAAATGCTCGCAGTAAACGGTGTAGGCACCTTTATTGCATCTGCTTCAGCCTTTACTATTACCTCATTTGACAATCCAAAACGATATGGGCTCTCGCTTACCCTCGGTGGTGGTGAAGTACGCATGACAGAAATGGCGCAGGCATTTTCAACGTTCGCAAACCAAGGAATTCCCCGTAAGTTAAATCCCATTTTGAAGATTGAGGATAGGTATGGGAAAGTGCTGTACAAATTTGAGGATCCAAACTTTGTCGAGGATATAAAAAAGCCTGTAGTAGCTCCCTCTGCACTTTCCATTCCGGGAAAGCATGCAATTACAAAAGAGGCGTCTTATATCGTTTCCCACATACTACTTGATGATAACGCACGAAGCGCTGCATTTGGCGCTGGAAGCTTATTGGTAGTACCGGGTAAAGCAGTGTCAGTAAAGACAGGGACAACTGATGATAAGAAAGATAACTGGACTATTGGTTATACTCCAAACTTCCTTGTGGCTGTATGGGTAGGAAATAATGATAATACTCCAATGAATCCATACCTCACCTCTGGAGTTACGGGGGCTGCTCCCATCTGGAATAAGGTGATGAGAGCGGTATTGAAAGATCAACCAGACTTATGGCCAGTAAAGCCGGAGACAGTGGTTGGGTTGCAGATTTGTAACGACACCGGAGCGGCTATGACCAAAGGGGGGGATGGCAAGGAAAGTTGCCCAGCGCGCTATGAATATTTTATCAAGGGCACTGAACCTCAGGGCGGAGGAAGCTTCAAACAATCTGTACCGATTAATAAGGATACCGATAAACTTGCAAGCCCAACAGATACTAATGTGGAGAATAGAGACAAAATAATGATAAAAGATATGTTCTCCACGTATTGTATGGATTGTAGCCACGACAAAGATCCGTATACTATTGTAAGGCTCTAATCGTTTCCGCTTCTCTCGCTGTAACCGTGCAGTTCATCTATTCCTTATAAATAAATAACAACAATACCTATATTGTTTTTTTATTTGATATCTAGTAGACTGAAAAAACATGGTAAAAAAAATAAGCATTTCACTTTTTTTGTTCGTTTTTGCTTTAGGATTATTATTTTTACTAACTGCTCCAGTACAGGCACTTACATATAATACATCTCGTGTTATTCCAAGTACATATAAAAGTATAGGAATTCCCCTCGATTTGATATCTTTACCTGATCAAACTATCTGGTTCGTAGATTCGCTCAATAACCGATTAGTAAAAATAGCAGAGGACGGAACTATTCTGCGCACTGTTGGGAGAACAGGAACAGGTGAAGGAGAATTTGAGCGTACTCTTGTATCTATTACTCGAGATAATTCGGGTAACTTGTATGCACTTGATGAATGTCATATTTACAAATTCGATTTTAATGGGGGATTCTTGAACAAATGGGGAGAATGTGGCGATGATGAAGAATATAAGCTCTCGGTTACCCACGCTATTCATTTTGATGCATTTTCAAACCTTCTCTATATCACTGATTCTGCACATAATCGTGTCGCAAAATTCTCCACAAGTGGAGAGTACTTAGGATACATCGGATCTCCAGGCAGTGGTGACGGTCAAATGTATAATCCACAAGGTATGACCACAGATGTAAATGGAAAAATATACGTTGTCGATTTAGAAAACGCGCGTGTTGTCATATTTAACGCTGATGGTTCGTTTGATAAAACTCTCGGAAGTGCAGCGCCAGGAGATGATCAGCTTGTAGCCCCTGTTGATGTAGAAGTGCTTTCAAACGGTGATGTTGTAGTAACAAGCCAAAACGCATACCGAATCAAAAAATTTAGTTCTACTATCACTTCGTGGGGAGCAAATGGCGCTAATGAAGATCAATTTATCAGCCCATCTTATATTACTAAAACAAGTGACGATTCCATCTGGGTTGCTGATCGACGGTTAAACAGGCTTCAAAAATTTTCGAAAGATGGCGTTCACTTAAAAACAATAGGTAATAACCACTTAACGGGTGGATCCTTTTCTAATCCCTATTCTGTTGGTTTTGATATAGAAGGCAATATATACGTACTTGATGCGAGTCAACGAGTACAAAAATTTTCGAAAACAGGAACATTTATTACTACTGTGATAGATACTGTTTTAGAAGGAGCTATTGATCTGGCAATATCTCCTATTACCGGAAATATATTTGTGGGTTGCGATACAACAGTTTTTGTCTATAACCCTGCCGGGGAGGAGCTAGGCACTCTGGGTACTCATAACGTAAACGATTCTGGCGCGGGTGATGGAGACTTTAATCTTGCTCGGGGAATGGCATTTGATTCAGAGGGCAATGTATATGTCACAGATCGTACTAATAATCGTATTCAGGTATTTGATCCTACAGATGTTGCTCAACCTGATTTTAATGGAGGATATTTACGACAATGGAGCGTTGAAGGCTACGTGACCGAACCTGAAGAGATATTTATCACTGGAAACACAGTATATGTTTCTGGAGAACAGGACCTCTCGGGCCTTCGTATAGAAAAATACAATACGTCGGGAGTATATCAAGGTGTTGCATTAGATAAATTTGGACAAATTGAAGAAACTGATGGCGCCAGTCGTTATTACACGATTACCGGTATTTACGTTGATGCTTCCAATAAAATATATGTAAGTGACTCTTATTACAATCGGATTCAAGTATATAACGCTGACACCACTCTTAGTTTTTCTGTCGGGTCAAAAGGAAGTGATTTAGAACAATTCTCCGAGCCTCGTTCTGCACGCATAAATACTTCTACAGGTGACTTGGTTGTGGTTGATTATTTAAACCACCGTATTGTGTTGCTTAATACCGGTCTAAAAATACAAAATCTTATTCCCAGTGCAGATGTAATTGCTGATATAGATGATAAAAGTTTGGTTAGAGTGCCACGAAGTCCGTTAGATCCCAATATTACCTCCCTACAGGCCTCTCTCGAACTGGGTAAGTATATCGTGTCAGATTTTACCGTTAATCTTTCCCAGAACAGAGACTGGAACACGGTAAATGCACTTACCCTGCCTCATGAATCGAAAGCTCTCGTTATAAACTTACAACCAGCAACTGCGCCGGGGATATCAAGTGAACATTCGCTCTATGTGGTAAAAAACGCAGGACAGACATATGTGCGCGTGTGTACAGATGCAGCTATCCTCTCAGATCTCACGCTCGACTGTCCCGGCTATACTCTTACACAAGGAGATTCACAGCTTTCAACGGTTACAGTTGAAGGAATTACCTACTGGAAAATTACCGGGCTCACAGGAACCGGAGCTTTAAGCCCCATTACAGAGGGATCGTCAGAGGAAGAATCGATAATTACAAACTCTAGTTTTAATTCATCAGTGAGCAATTCATCATCAGGCCAAGTAGCAGATAAATCATGTGGAGATACTAAGCCAAGTTCTTCCCCGGATTTATTTGAGATAGATGTAAACAATGTATCGGCAAATCTCTTCTTCTCTCCAGCGTCCGGGCCACAAAATAAATATTATGTGTCATACGGGCTCACTCAAAAAGCAGAAGATTACGGGGTAGAGTACGAACAAGGCGCTTCATCAGGGGTACTTTCATACAGCATTTATATGCTTTCACCCAACAGAGTATATTATTTTAAAGTACGTGCAGGAAATGGCTGTATGCCGGGTAATTGGAGCAGAACAATGCGGATTAAAACAAGTGATTCAACTGGCATAACAAAGTTTTATCCAACAAGTGATATCAATACAGGTTCACGCACTACCCCTATTAAAATAACGACCCCACAGCCTACCAACACAATATCCTCTAATCCCACTTCGCCCATAGCCGCACCAACAGGAAAAACGCTAGGAGTACAAAGTAAAAATAACAGTAACGAAGGCATTGTTGAAAAGGTTCAAAACTGGTTCCGGGCTCTCATTAAATCTTAAACATCGTACCCACAAAATAGGCGACAGTTGCCGCAGTACCTCCAAGAAGTAACGTTTCACCAACGCTTCTCAAAAATCCTTGTTTTCCCACTTTCCATCGAAATATTCCCAATGTGCCTAGGGCCGTAGCCGTTGTGCAGGTTGACATAAGGAAAAGCTCTGAACCCTTGAAAAATACATATGGGATAAGAGGTATAAAGCCAAAAACGATGAACGAAAAAAACGTTGCAATTGACATTAGGACAGGATTGTCTCCCTCTGGATTGGGAAGCTCAAGCTCTTGGTTCATCATAAAATCCACCCAATACAAGCTATTTGTCATATAAATAGCAACAAGATCACTCGCTTGTTTTTTTGAGAAACCTTTACTAATCAATATTTCTACAGACTCTTCTTTTTCCATTCCCGTATGAGTCACTATTTCTGTCGACTCTCTGTTTTTTTCAGTTCGATACACGTCTTGTTCGGATCTAATGGAAAGAAAGTTGCCGAGAGCCATCGATACACCGTCAGCAAAAAGATTTGCAAATCCAAACAAAAGAACGGTGAGGATGGGAAGCTGTGAAGCGACATTTGCCTGGGCACCTGCAAACCCAGCCACTACCGCAAACGTCGTAACAATACCATCGTTCCCGCCATATACAATTTCCTTTAGGTACACAGTGAGAGCTGTCATTTTATGTTCTTCCTTGAGATGTGTTTGGAGATTGAATGAGCTTTTAGTTGTCATACAAGAAAGTATATACTATAGTATATATATGGTTGCAAGAAATTTCGTAACTAAAAAATCGATATTCATTAGTTTAGTGGCAATCTCGCTTTTTTCTCTTGTGATTCTTAGTTCATTAGCTCTCCAAAGTAATCAGGCCAAAAATAGCAGAGCTGCAGCAGAGTCAAGCCAGCTTGCAAAAACCGTCACACCAGCATCCCCACCTACCGCCATTCAACAAGAAGATATCACCATTCAATTTAAGGCTTCGATAAATAACGAAAATAAATTGCAACTAATTGGGTCGGTTCCTCAGTTCATCGGCTACAAGCTCTATACAATCTATCTACAAAAATCAGATAGAACGTTCGTTCATCTAGATACATTTATCGCAACACAAGAAACCGTAAACTCGCTATTTGCCGATTATTGGCAACCAAAGGTTCCCCTCTCGCCTAATGAAGTGAAAAGTGGTATTTTTTTCTTATACCATACAAATTAATACAAAAGCTATTGACAACCACAAGAAAAACATATTAAATTAGTTTAATACCGAGTTCCCGGTTTTTATTTTGGAATAAAAATTAAACTAATACCATAATAAATTCTTAGAGATTTATTTATTTTATAAATATATGCATTCTTATAGAAAAGCTCGGAAAACAATTTCATCGGTTATACTTTTTGCCTTTTTGTTTTTGCAAATACTCCCCTATCTTCCATCATCCGTTCAAAACACTCCCCTCTTGCAGACATTAAAGAAAGCTTCTCTATTACATCCAACTGGTGTTGATGCTGCGGGTGTTTCTTCTATGTCTGCCACGCTCAGCAATCCTCGTCTATCATTTCATGGTCTTGCGAATGCAGCCATTTCTGCAGGAAGCACATTTGGTGTGGTAAAAGCTACAGGCGCCGGTGGCGATCTTGATACGAAGAATTTATTTCCAAACGATAGCATTGTTATCACAGGCAACTCTCCTATCCTTGTGGCTTCGACTTCAGCCGATAACGCAACTTTTACATTAAAAACTGCCACCACTACATTGGCTGGAGCAAATTCGAATATGACTGTTAAAGAAGAAGGCACTATGAAAATCCAGATATTCACCGCTGCAACTATTCCCGGTGGCGGAAGTATTAAAATATCAGTTCCCTCTCCTCTTACGGGTCCCACAGATGGCATCCCTTTGGCGGAACTTACTACTGCTAATAGTGGCTTTGACTCAAACGGCATGACAAGTGCAAATATGGCATGCCCCGGAGGCTTCACAACTGGTACATTTACAGCTGGTTCTGCTGGAGCGCCACACACGTATACCTGTAATACAGTATCCCCTGTACTCGCAGGTGTGCCTCTTACCATAATAATTGGAAATGGCGCAATTGGGCTAGTTAATCCTGCTCCAATTCAGGGAGGACATACAAGAGGTATTGCTGATATTTATACCGTTAAGGCAGAAACGTGGAGTGGAAGTAGTGGAGCAGGCTCACTTCTTGCAGACGGGCTTATGAGAGTGGCTCCCGTTGATGGTGTGCTTGTCTCAGCTACGATTGATGAAACGTTGCAATTCACGATTGTCGGTGTTAATTCAAGCGGTGGTACATATTGTGGAAAAGCTCACCCAGCCCTTGGCATCATAACCACCGCAACATCGGTACCATGGGGTACCATGGGTTCTGGATACGTGATCAACAAAAATGAGGCAGTGCAACAACTTATCGTGACAACCAATGCTGCAAATGGATACAAGGTCTACGCAGAAGAAAATGATCAAATGGGCCTTGATGGAAATGAATGCCAGGGATCAAGTGGGGCGAATGCAGACAATCCAACTGCAGGTGACTATACATTTGGAACTGGTGTTTGTATCAGAGACCTCGCAGGAGGTTCAAATAATGCACTCTTTGACTGGGGCACAACCCCTGGAGTTATTTATGGCTTTGGCTACGGTGTTCAAAATGATACCGGCTCAGATGGTGTTGGGATATATACAAGTGGTGGTGTATACCGAGCAAGAGCTTTTACCGATATAGAAAATATCGCAGAAGATAAATATGTGGCAGGTGCTGAAATTATGTCAAATATAGGGCCAGTAAGTGCAAACCAAGTGTCGATTTGTTACAGAATAAACGTTCCAGGAACTCAGCCAGCAGGATATTACTATAACAAGCTTAAATATACGGCAGTTGCAAAATTTTAATTCCCATTATAAATATAAATATGAATACACACATGAAGAAAGGTACAATCTTAGCTCTAACCATCCTCTTGATGGCATTTACTACCAAAGCTGTTAATGCCCAATCCGCCCTCCCCCTCACAGTAGGCCCGGCCCGTCAACAGATTTCCATCAATCCTGGGGAAACGTCTAGTTTTGCAATTAAATATTACAACCAATCAGACTTGCCGCTTGGCGGCACGGTGAAGGTGGCCGACTTCGTGGTGGACAGCACCGATGGATCGCCCCGCATTATCGACAACATCGATCAGGCAAATCCAAAGTTTTCTGCCTCCCAATGGGTTACCTTGTCTCTTGACCAGATTTCTATTGCCCCACAAGATCGAGTAATTGTGAGCGCTTCACTAGCCGTTCCCAAAAATGCCAGACCAGGTGGACGCTATGTTACAGTCTACTTTGAACCAAATGTAGGTACCCCATCCTCAGTAGGATCAGGCGGCGCAACCGGAGTTGCTCCTCGCATCGCCTCGCTTCTTTACATCCGAGTAAACGGGCCAATTAGTGAAAACGCACTTATCTCCCAGATGTTTGCCGCTCCTTTCTCCGAATACGGCCCCGTCGAAGTTACAGCCAACATCATTAATAATGGAGACTACCACATTCGCCCCAGAGGCGTCTTCACGCTCACCAATCCACTAGGAGCGGTTGTAGAGCAATCAAGCCTCAAGGAAACGAATATATTTCCTGATGCGCTACGCGTCTTCTCAACAAGTATTGGACAGAAATGGATGATGGGTAAGTATAAAATCACTCTCAATGCAATTTATGGAGAAAAGGCACAGGTAATGGAGAGGTCCGTCTCCGTCTGGGTATTCCCATGGCGAGTAGCTCTCGTGGTGCTCCTTACCCTCGTAATTATCGGAATAATTGGGCGAGCCATCTACAAGAATATCATCGTGAAAGAAGCATCCCTTGAAGAGGAATTGTCAGCAGAGAAGCAAGAAATCGAGAAACTCAAGCAGCAACTTGGTAAGCGAGAATAATGTTGATTAGCCCTCGGAAAGAGTTGTATGGATTGCTGACAGCTTAAAAAAAAAGCTGTCAGCAGAGAAAAGAGATTAAACAGCCTTGGTAAGAGAATTGAAAAAAGTTGCGATAAGGCACTTATATTGTAGAAAGGTTGCTGTGAATTATTATTAATTGAAATATATTTTTTAAAGAAGTGTATATAAAAAGAGTTGCTTTACGAACAATTTCATTAACTATTTTAGCTTCGTTCCTCCTTCTCCAAGCTCTTCCTTTTCTGCCGTTTTCCATTCAAAACTCCCCTCTTATATATACATTAAAGAAAGCTTCTCTATTACATCCAACTAGTGTTGACGCTGCAGGTATTTCTTCTATGTCTGCCACGCTCAGCAATCCTCGTCTATCATTTCATGGTCTTGCGAATGCAGCCATTTCTGCAGGAAGCACCTTTGGTGTGGTAAAAGGAGCAGGTAGCACCGGTGGTGATCTTGATACGAAGAATTTATTTCCAAACGATAGCATTGTTATCACAGGTAACGCTCCTATTCTTGTTGCTTCGACTTCAGCCGATAACGCAACTTTTACATTAAAAACTGCCACCACTACATTGGCTGGAATAAATTCGAATATGACTGTTGCAGGAAATGGTACCATGAAAGTCCAGATATTCACGGCTGCCACCATTCCTGCGAATGCAAGTATTAAGATATCGGTTCCCGCTTCATCTACAACTCCAACAGATGGCATTCCATTCTCGGAAACATCCCTCGCACTGAGTGGCTTTGACTCAAACGGCATGACAAGTGCAAATGTGGCTTGTCCTGGTGGATTCTCAGCTGGCACCTTCACAGCCGGTGGTGGTGGAGCTCCACATATATTTAATTGTAATAATGGAGGAACGCCTGTTCTTGCAGGAGTGCCACTTACCATAACGATTGGAACGGGAGCAAACCCTCTCATTAATCCTCCCCCCATCCAGGGTGGACACACGCGAGGTATTGCTGATGTTTATACCATCAAGGCGGAAACGTGGAGTGCAACTAATGGAGGAGGCTCACTTCTAGCAGACGGGCTTATGAGAGTAGCTCCCGTTGATGGTGTGCTTGTCTCAGCTACGATTGATGAAACGTTACAATTCACAATAGCCGGCATCGATTCAAGCTCTACAACATATTGTGGAAAAGCTCACCCAGCAGCTGGAATCATAACCACCGCAACATCGGTGCCATGGGGCACAATTGGTTCTGGATATGTAATCAACAAAAATGAGGCAGTGCAACAACTTATCGTTACAACCAATGCCTCTAATGGATACAAGGTCTACGCAGAAGAAAATGATCAAATGGGCCTTGATGGAGTTGCTTGCCCGGGTTCCGCTGGAGCAAATGTAGACAACCCAACAGCAGGAGCATATACATTCGGTACATCAACCTGTATCCGAGATGTAGCTGGAGGGACAAATAATGCGCTCTTTGACTGGGGCACAACTCCTGGAGTTATTTATGGCTTTGGCTATGGCGTTCAGAACAACATAGGAACGGATGGCGGTAACTATGTTTACAACTATCCTGCGAATGTATATGGAGTCCGCGCATTCTCGGATATTCAGAATAATGAAGATAAATATACAACGGGAGCTGAACTCATGGCAAATGCAGGTCCGGTAAGTGCAAATTCTGTCTTCCTGTGTTATCGATTAAATGTTCCGGGAACTCAACCAGCTGGATATTATTACAACAAGCTTAAATTTACAGCAGTTGCAAAATTTTAATAGCTGATTTGATGGTCTTTATATCCGCTTGACAAAATACTAGCATACTAGTATACTAGTAGGAATGAATCCTATTTATTATAATTCGCTTGTTGAAGCTTTTCTATCCCTCAAAACAAGAAAGGACGTGATAGGGTTTCTGGATAGTATACTTACACCAAAAGAACGGGAAGAAATCCCCGTGCGACTACAAATAATCAAACTGCTCAAGAAAGGCATTCCCCAGCATGAAATTGCGTCAACACTTCGCGTTGGGATTGCTACGGTAACTCGTGGGTCAAAGGAACTGGCAAAAGGCAACTTCCTTAATTGGCGATAAGCCTCATCTTCATAGTGTTCACAAACCCCTCTTTTATAATTTTTTCTTATTATTATGGATTCTTATAATCAACCAGATATAAACGGATTTTTTGGAGAGTACGGCGGATCGTTTGTTCCAGAGCAACTTAAAAAGTCTTTGCAAAGCCTCACCGACGAATATATGAGGGCTCGTACCGACACGAATTTTAAACGGCAATTGCTTGAGTTGTATAGCGGATATGCAAATCGCCCCAGCTTACTCTATTTTGCAAAGAATCTGACAGAATATGCAGGTGGTGCAAAAATATATCTAAAACGAGAAGATTTAAATCACACCGGTGCTCATAAGATTAACAATGCATTGGGCCAAGCGCTTATCGCGAAACGGTTAGGAAAAACAAAGCTTATAGCAGAAACCGGCGCAGGACAACATGGTGTTGCAGTTGCAACCGTTGCTGCCCTGATGGGTATGAAATGTGATATTTACATGGGAAAACGCGATGTGGAACATGAGAAACCCAATGTCTATCGTATGAAAATATTGGGCGCAAAGGTGGTTGAGATTACGCAGGGTCAACAAACGCTTAAGGATGCGGTTGACGCAGCTCTTACAGCATATGTAAAGGATCCTACAGTTTACTATCTTATCGGCTCAGTAGTTGGCCCACATCCGTATCCACTCATGGTACGAGACTTTCAAAAAATAATCGGGGAGGAAATAAAAGATCAGATTATGAAAATTGAAAGAAAATTGCCCAACTATATGGTTGCGTGCGTTGGAGGCGGGAGTAACGCGATGGGTGCGTTTTATGCATTTATAAACGATACAAAAACGAAGCTTATCGCAGTGGAGCCGGCAGGAAAAGGAGAAAATACTAATAAACATGGAATCTCATTGGGCAAAGGCACAATTGATGTTATTCATGGATTTAAAACCCTTGTTTTACATGATAAAAAAGGTGATATTGCGGAGTCGTATAGTGCAGCCTCCGGCCTAGACTATCCTGGTGTTGGGCCGGAACTATCATACCTAAAGCAAATCGGGAGGATTGCGCTTGCCACCGCTACGGACAGAGAAGCGATTAACGCATTTTCTCTTTTATCAAAAAAGGAAGGGATAATCCCGGCTCTTGAAAGCGCACATGCGATAGCGTATGGAGTAAAGCTCGCAAAAACCCTTTCGAAAGATAAAATAGTCGTCATTAACCTTTCAGGACGGGGAGACAAGGACGTTGAGTTTATTTATAAAGAATATTTATCAAAATGAATGCATTATAATAATCAAATGACAACACAATACAATACTAAACGCGTTTTATCAGGTGTCCGAGCAACTGGAAGGCTTCATCTGGGAAATTATTTAGGTGGGGTAAAGGGCATGCTTGAATTGCAAAATGATAATAATGTGCAGACTCTTTATATGGTGGCTGACATACACACTATTACAACGCCTTATGATGTAGATGAGCTAAGGAAAAATAGACGGGAGATAATTATTGATTACCTTGCAGCCGGTTTAGACCCTAATAAAAGCATTATTTTTCAACAATCACAAGTAAGTGAGCACATGGAACTTGCATTTTATTTTTCATCGGTCATGTCTATTGCCCGGATGCAACACTTGCCCACATTCAAAGATAAGGTAAAGCAACATCCGCAACACAACATGATGGCTCTTTTGAACTATCCCATTCTCATGGCGGCGGATATTCTTATCTATAAGGCGAGCCTCGTCCCGGTTGGTATTGACCAGGAACCTCACCTAGAAGTTGCGCGGGAAGTTGCTAGGAAAATGAATGAAATATATGGAATGGATTTCCCTGAACCAGTGCGCTTCGCGACGAAAGGCGAATATATTCCTTCTCTAAAAGGTGAAGGTAAGATGAGTAAATCGGTTGAAGGAAGTTATATAAATCTCACCGACTCTGTTGATGAAATAAAGAAGAGAGTGCGCTCAATTCCAACAGCCACTATTGCTGGTGGGGAGATGAGCAATGGAGTAAAAACGTTGTTCACCTATGCAAAGCTCTATATCCCACAGGACCTTCAAAAATACGAAGAACAGTTCAAAAATGGTTCGCTCAAGTTTGTTGAGATAAAAGATGCTATCGCAGATGCAATTTACGCAGATTTGAAACCCATGCAGGAAAAAAGAAAAGAGCTTGAAGCAAACCCCGACTATGTGGACAAAGTAATTCGTGAGGGAGCAGCAAAGGCGCAAGCAATTGCACGAAAAACGGTGGACGAAGTTAAACAGAAAATGGGCTTGGGATAAAAGATATGAAAAGGAGACTTGATGCTCTTGACGGGTTGAGAGGATTTGCGATTATATTGGTTTTCTTAAATCATATCGATTCTTATTTTATCGCTAATGCTGTTCCTTCTTTTCTTAAACCCGTCATTCTTTTCCTATTCACGAGCGGTAATTTAGGAGTAACATTTTTCTTTATCCTCTCCGGGTTTCTCATGGCGTATCTCTATGCCAATCCCCATCCCAGAGAGTTTATTGAAAGAAGGTATTCCCGCATTTTTCCCCCTTTCTTGGTGATGGTTACCTGCATGTGGATATTTAAATTGCTTCCTACGCTTCCCCTCCTTGCCCGTGTATCTCTCATGTTGAGTATCGCATTCATCGCGCGAATTATATGGGTTTACGGCGTTGAGCGATTCAAAAAAGGAAGACTCCTCATCAGTTTATTTCTCCTATTTCAAGCTGGTGTTGCCTTATGGTACGGTTTTTTCATCATGCGAAGGCCTCCCATTTGGTTTGATTCACTCCCCTCTCTATTGAAACAAGGTACTATTTTTGCAGTAAATGGCACCCTTACCCTCCCATTAGGAAACTATATTCCACTCCTTGATGGTGTGTACTGGAGCTTGGTTCCGGAGATGATTTTTTATTTACTCTACCCTATTATCTTTGCACCATCAGTTAAAGCTTTATACAAAAAAAATAAAATCTTTACAGTATTATTTCTAACTTCCCTTTTTCCTGCTTTTTTTGGGGTATCGATTCTATTCAAACATTCTCAAGGATTAACAATGCTTTTTGTTGAATATTTTATATATTTTTGTGGTGGCATCGTTATCGCTCAACTCGTGAAAAATAGGAAAAATAAAGAATCCACTTCACCATTTCTGAAATTCATTAATCCAGCTTCATTTATTGTAATACTGTTTCTTTCCTATCTTTCATTAACGAGCGTCACTGGATACCTTACTGTCATTTACCGGCTCCTTTTAGTATTTCCATTCGGAGCCATTGTATTCTCGCTTTTGGAGTATAAATCCCCGCTTGGCCATATGTTCCAAAATAAGATTTTTCTCTTTTTGGGAACCATAAGTTATTCCATGTATATCAGCCACACCGCAATTATTGATGGGATGCATCTTATTTTTAAGCCATCAAGTGCATTAACAAATCTATTATTTCTGGTCATCACTGGAATCGTATTTGTTTTGGTTTCTTATGCAATGCATCTCATTATCGAAGTTCCTTATTTTCAGTTTAAACCCGCAAAGAAAGAGGTCGCTCCTTTTTCTATAAATAGATATGTCCCGTTTGGACTTTCATTGCTGGTAGTTCTATTTATTTACTTTTCCACATATACTTCGCAATTCAATTTCTTTTCCCTCCAAAAAAAATATTCAAATACGTTTCCCTCAACCATCGCTATTTCAGATACCCCTTATTCATTCACTTTTAAAGCGCAAGAAGATAATATGGGAGTGCTTCTTGTTCATCTTACCAATGCGGTCGGTAATACGAAAGTTCTCAAACGAGTAGTGAACCCACTCATCCAACAACGTTTCCAGATCCGTATGAAAGAATGGGGAGGAGGTAATTGGTATACAACTCAGGACGCTTCTCCAGCAGAAATCGGAGACAGTTCGTCCTATCCGTTGGGCTTTCCAGTAATTGAACATTCTAAGGATAAAACGTATGTTGTCGAAATGGTGATGAAAGATATCGATTATAGATCTACCGTATTACTTAATAAAGATAAGTACGATTTAATTTCAGTACATCAAATACCAAAACAAACTCTCCTCAAAAACCCAATGAAATTACTTGCTCATATAGGTGAAAAATTACAGACCGCATTCGCCAACCCCGAAGCTCAACTTGTGGCAATCTGCATTACTCCTTTCTTTCTTCTCCTTTTTTCATTATGATATGGTTCTATGATTCCCCTCGCAGAACAGCTGAGACCCAAAACGCTCGATGAGGTGATTGGGCAGTCTCACTTGGTGGGCAAGGGAAAACCACTTCGAAAAATGCTTGAAAGTGGGAAGGTGGGATCGATGATTTTATGGGGACCGCCTGGATGCGGAAAAACAACACTTGCCCGCCTTGTCGCAACGTATGTAGAAGCCGATTTTATCCAGTTTTCTGCTGTTACTGGCGGAGTCGCAGATATTCGTGAAATCATAAAAAAAGCAAAAGATGAACAGCAACTTTTTAAGAAGCAGACAGTGTTATTTGTCGATGAAATCCACAGATTCAATAAAGGGCAACAAGACGCATTTCTCCCTCATGTGGAAGATGGCTCTATTATTTTGATCGGTGCCACAACGGAAAATCCCGGTTTTGAGGTAAATGCTCCCCTTATATCCCGCTGCCAGGTTTATAAGTTGGAACAGCTCACAGATGAAGAAATGAAACTCATCGTGAAGAGGGCGCTGGAAGAATATAAGGGAAGAAAATGGGAAAAAGAAGCTGTGGCGCATATCATAAAAAGTAGTAATGGAGATGCTCGAAACGCAATTAACGCTATTGAGCTTGCCTCATCACTTGGGCGCACCATTACTTTGAAAATTGCTGAAGAAGCAATTCAACGAAAGGCGATATATTATGATAAAAAAGGTGACTGGCATTATGACACTATTTCTGCGTTCATAAAAAGTATGAGGGGCAACAACCCCGACGGCGCACTTCATTATCTATCCCGAATGATTAAAGCTGGAGAAGACCCTGTTTTTATTGCACGGAGAATGGTAATCTTTGCAAGCGAGGATATTGGCAATGCTCAACCAACGGCACTTGTGGTTGCCACGGCATGTATACAAGCCGTGCATATGATAGGAATGCCAGAAAGTGGTCTTATCCTTGCCCAAACAGCTACATTTTTGGCCACAGCAAAAAAGTCAATTGCATCATCGACGGGGTTATGGTCGGCTATGGCTGATATCGATTCGGAAAATCTAGACCCCATTCCCCTTCACCTCCGAAATGCATCTAATAAAGTTATGAAACAATTTGACTACGGAAAAGGGCATGTACGGTATCCATGGTTGGTGGAAAAAGAAAGTGGCACAAAAATTGAGCAGGATTATCTTCCCAAAAACCTTAAGGGTAGAAAATACTACAAACCCGACTGGAAATAAATAGCATTATGGCATGGTACTCTGTATCTCCATAGGTAATGGTATTGGTTGTATTTGATTTGCTGTTGGCTCAACAGGTATTTCTTTTTTATCATATAAGAGTTCCCCCACTTTATCCCATGTCCCCTCCTTATAAGAAGTAATACCAGTATCTGTAACCATATAAAAATAGTCATTGAGGTATAGCCCCCGTTTTACGGCTGGGGCTTCAAGCGCCTTTACGAGTGATAGCGAGTTGCCTTCGTAGGAAAGAACATATCCGCCTCTGCTTCCGGGTAGGAAAAAGATTTTATACTTTGGATCCTGTACATATGCATGATGATTGTTCATTGCCTCAGAATAATACTCTCCCGCAAGCTGATAGTTTGATACTTCCTTCGGATTTGAAGAATCTGATACATCAAACAGCGATAGTTTTACTTGATTTTCTCTTCCTATCCCCAAAACAAGATGTTTGTCTATTGGGTGAAGATAAGATGAATACCCGGGTATTTTTAATTCACCCTTCAAGAGTGGTGTATTGCCGTTTGAAAGATCTAATACATAGAACGGGTCTGTTTGACGGTATGTAACAACATATCCGCGATCTTCGATAAACCGAACCGAATAAATTCGCTCCGTTTTACCTAAATCTTTTACCGACCCTTTTATCTCCAAATTACTTCCGAGTACATAAACATCGCTGACTTGCTGTGAGCTATTATTATTTCCACCGAGCATATAAAATGGATTATTACCGCTTACTGTCGTTGCGACACGTAAGTCTCCTTTCCATTCATCGAACGAGAATTGATTGAGAGTATCTCCAGGCACTTTCCCCGAAGCTTGGACGGTAAGATCACTGTTTTTTACTTTTATGATTCCTGTATACTCAAAAGATCGTTTATATTTTGTAAAAAAACGTGAAAATGCATTGTTAAGTTGATTTTCCTGTTTCAACTTTTCACTGTCATCCATTTCATAGAGATACTGGGAAAGAAGCGAATTTATTTCAATCTCCTTCGTCGACTGTGAAAGATCATATCCTTTGAGCTTTTTTATCCTGTCCTCGATATATTGAGGGAACAATCCTTGGTTTTCTCCGATAAATTGATTGAGAATATCTACACTATTGCCTTGAATTTGATAACTCAGATAAAGGGATTCGGGAGACATATAAATAGTGCTTTTCCCCGCTTGCCCCATGAATGAAATCGTCTTTTCGACAGAACCTGTTTGAGGATTAATTTGCATTACAGAATAAACGGAATCGGAAGCTGGCCGACTGGATGGAATATACACATCGGTACATCGTATGCTCATTATGTTTTTCCCTTCAATCAATGGGACAGGGCACGGTCGCGGAAGAGTGGGCGAGGTTGAAGTGACAAGAAAAATCGAATCGTTATACAGTCGCGCTGCTAATTTTTGTGATTTTTTCGAAAAGGGTAGTTCCCACAGTTTTTTAGGGCTACTGGGGTTTGCTATTGAATACCCCACAATCTTAAGTGATCCAGTTGTTGATTCGTTCGCGAAAATCACAAGCACTTTATCAGAAATAAGCATTTCGCCATTTTCTGGAATTGAGCTTTGCAACTGCATACTGGTGGGTGGAAGAGCATTTATAGCCAGCAATTCACTCGTTTGATTGAATTGAGGTGGCATTATTCGTAAACCAGAATTCATCATATATCGATATTGACCAGTTTTTGAATAATAGATAGAGCCATCTTTTGTTTTGACGATGTCCGGCTCATCAATTCCTACAACCTGTACGTTCGTTTCTGAAGATCGCTCGAGAGCTTCATTCGGTGCGCTTGTCTGGATGGCACTATTTGTCTTCATTGCAACATCCCCACCTGCGGTCATTGATAAAGGAGAAGAATACCCCGTACTTTTTTCTGTATGCATTAGCGCGATAAAGTCTGCATCTGAGGCAACTTTATTTATCGAGTCTTTTTCAAAGAAGGTATTATCAAAGGGAGTAGAAGGAATAATTGGCTTTTCTTCTATCTTGTTGGGTATTGATTTGATGACAAAACCAACAAGAGCTAATACAACGAAAAAAATAACAAAGTAGATGAGAGGATACTGTTTTTTTTCCATATACTCTCATGGTACACTAGTTTTTACCCCTTTTCTACTTCCCAGAAATCAGCTCCCAATGCATCCCATTTGAACCTGCGTTCGTCAGCTTCAGCTAGATTGAATTGGCTGTTCACGAAATAGAATATTGAACCGGGTTTTGAAGCGATGTTCACAACTCCATGTGCCACACCCCGTGGAACAAGGACGAGTTTTGAAGTGCCATTTCCCATAACGATTTTTTGTGTCTTTCCTCTCGTTGTAGATCCTTCGCGTGTATCCCATAATCCCACAATCATATGATCGTCCGGTGCGATATACCAAACATCTTCTTGTTTAAAATGGAGGTGCCATGCTTTTATCGAACCGGGCAGCAATTTTGAGCGATTTATCTGGCGGACTTGAATTTCAGGAAATAATTCCATATGCCCAGTCTCATTTAGACGTAATAAATCTTCAAAGGTCCCATCTTCTCCCGCCATACGCTTTACTTCTACAACTCGTACACCCTCAATCATTTCTTTTTTTGAATAATCCTGTACGAAAACCTTTTTTTGCAATTCTGTTACTATATCATTCAAAGTCAAATCTTTCATAGCTAACTGAATTAATTAGTAATGGATTATTAATTATACTCTATATACCTCTGTTTCTCCTCTTCTCATCTTCTAAAATCCAATGCTTAGCCAATTCTTCAGCTTGCTCAGGCAAGGCCAAGCCATTACCTGTTCTACGCCTCATTTGTGCGATGTGATATGCCACAATCCCAACAGTCACCGATAAATTAAGGCTGTCAACAAATCCATACATGGATAGGTATATAAGAGTGTTCGCCAATTTCTTTGCTGTCTCAGAGATACCAAAACCCTCATTTCCGAATATAAAAGCAGTTTTCTGCATGGGTAAAGCAAAAGTTTCGAGTGATTGAGCACTTTTGTCAATAGCTGTGGCAGCAATATAGAACCCTTCCTTTTTTAAAGCTGTAAAACAAGTTTCTGTGCTCGTCCACGTTTTGATTTCAAGCCACTTGTTCGCTGAGGCTGATGTGAGCTTACCCAGCTTCTCAGGATTAAACATCTTTTCAGTCTCGAAAATCACATGTACTGTCTGTATCCCAAAGGCATCACAGTTCCGAAGTGCAGCGGCAGCATTATGGGGGTCATGGATGTTTTCAAGCACGATTACATCTGGAAGCCTGTCGTGCGCGACCTGGTTGAGCCTGGTGATTCGTTCATCGGTAAGCATAAATGGGGTAAGAACTGTGTCAGCAGCAGGATTCGGACCTGCGACCTTACGCTTATGAAACGTGTGCTCTACCACTGAGCTATGCTGACTGCAAAGGGCAATTTGATATAATTATACATTATGACTCTAAAAAAACCGAACTTATCTATTGTCATCGTCAACTTTAACACACGAAAAATCACACACCAATGCCTTGAATCGATTTTTAAGTCATTTCGAAGCTATAAATCTGAATACGCTCCCTCCTATGAGATAATTCTCATCGACAATGCATCAACCAAAGATGATTCTGCCACATATTTCCCCGATTATGTAAAAAAACATAAAAACATCATTTATGTTGCAAATCAAACAAATACCGGCTTTGGACCCGCGAATAACCAGGGCGCAAAGCTAGCCCGGGGGGAATATCTCTTTTTACTGAACTCAGATACTGTCATCCTCAAGGATGCTGTCCATAAGCTGTACTCCTTTTATAAAAAAAACGAAAGTACGAAGCATTTTGTCGGACCCAAATTGCTCAATAAGGATTTAACTCCACAAGCATCGGCAGCTCCTTTTTATTCACTTCCGGTCATATTTGGTGCGCTATTTCTCAGAGGTGATTATTGGGGGCTCACTCGTTCCTCCCCGAAGGAATTAAGAAAAGTTGGATGGGTATCCGGCGCTGCAATTATGACGAGGAGAGACTATTTCGAAAAGGTTGGAGGATTCGACGAAACTATTTTTATGTATATGGAGGAAGTCGATTTACTCTATCGAGCAAAAAAAATGAAAATGAACACGTACTTTTATCCGAAAGTCAAGATTGTGCACCTCGGGTCTGCCTCAAGCAATGGAAAGACATTTCCCATCATTCAAGTATATCGAGGCTTCCTTTTTTTCTATAAAAAGCACCATTCAAAGTTTGCGCTCTTTTCCCTACGATTTCTGCTACGATTAAAGGCAGGAACAGCTTGGTTTTTGGGATCGGTTATAAACAATAATTATCTGAAAACAACCTATGAAGAAGCTTTTTACGTGGCTGGACAATAACATTCTTAAAATGTTACTCGTGGGGTATGTATTTTTCATTCCTCTGTATCCTAAGCTCCCATTTCAGATGGTTGATTATACCTATATAGCTATCCGACTCGAAGATTTATTGGTCGCATTCATCTACCTCGTCTTCATCATCCAGTTTTTACGGAAAAAGGTTACATTAAACAGGCAATATCTGATATTGTTCATCCTGTTTTGGGTTTCTGTCTTTATTTCGTTCTTTTTGGGTTTTTTTGTCCAGCATACTATCGTGATAAAAAATGTCGGATTCCTCAATGCCTTGCGACGCATTGAATATATGTCAATTTTCTTCGTCTTTGCTTCTAGCGTAAAATCAAAAAAGGATGTTATTTTTTACCTTCGTTTCATATTATCCACGATTTTGATAGTAACAATTTATGGTTTGGGACAGAAATATCTGGGTTGGCCAGCTGTCCAGACGATGAATCCTGAATATGCTAAGGGGTATCTACTCGTGCTTGATTCATGGGCGCGTATTTCCTCCACATTCGGAGGACATTATGATCTTTCAGCATTTCTCCTCTTCTTTTTCCCTCTACTTTTGGCACTTACATCGAAAGTTAATAAATGGTTTTATCTGCTTTTCTTGCTTGCACTTTCTAATCTTGTATTGGCAGCATCAAGAGTGTCGTATGGAGCGTATGTGTTGAGCACATTTCCCTTCCTTCTTTTCTATCGAAAGTGGAAGTTGCTTCTTATAACTATCGTTGCAACCGTAGGAATGACGTTGCTTTCAAGTAACTTGACACAACGAATCAATCGTTCGTTCCAAACAAAACAAATTTATATCGACAAAACCACAGGACTGACAACAGTACCAAGAAGATTGTCCCCTGACGATTTGCCAGTCGGAGATTATATTATCGATAAAACAGGAACGGATAGTAGAGCGGTAGATGTCGGTAGTAGCGCGATAAAAATTAATTCAAAAGACGCGCAGGCTGTTCGGCTTAATTTATTGGATGAAATCAGAAAAGAAGCGAAAAAAACAGGGAAAGTGCTTTCAGCGGATGAAGAAAATAAGCTTCTTAATGATGCTTATAACAATATGAAGGTTGTATCTGCAGTGATTCCAGATATTTCTGTCGCCACACGGCTTCAAGTAGAATGGCCACGTGCAATAAAAGCATTCCTTGAATATCCTATTTTTGGAAAAGGACCATCGGCTATTACCGAAGCTACAGATAATGATTATCTCAGATGGTTAGGCGAATTTGGGCTGGTAGGAACAGGGATCTTTGTATTTATTTTAGGAAAACTGTTTTTATCTCTTTTCTTTGCTGCGAAGAAAAGTTCGCCAGAACAGCTGGTAATCGGCGGTGTATTGGCAGGATTTTTTGGCCTTCTTATTAACGCTGCGATGATTGATATTTTCGAAGCGTCAAAGGTCGCATTCATGTTTTGGATGGTGATGGGTATGACAGTTGGATACCTTTCCAATCAAAGTCCAAAGTTAAAGGTTAAAACGACAAAATGAAGAGAAACGATTTCATTATTCTTGGACTACTATTGATAGTTGCATTTGTTGTGCGTCTTTATAATATCAATGCTCCCCTTGCTGATTTTCATTCATGGAGACAGGCAGATACAGCTGCAGTTGGACGGAACTTCGAACGGACCGGCTTCAATTTTATGATGCCCACGTATGACGATTTATCCAACCTACAGTCCGGTGTCGATAATCCAAAAGGATTACGGTTTGTTGAATTCCCTATTTACAATGCAATGTTCGGGGGGCTCCATGCTATAATGCCCTTCCTTTCACTTGAAACATGG
>JBBQLR010000002.1:0-79277 GCA_038328135.1 Patescibacteria group bacterium
CAAGTTGTTAATTAATCAAATGAAGAAATATATTCGCGGTAAAACGCCAGGTTGAATTGCTTGATTCGAAACAAAGGGAGCTTTAATTTTGTTATAAATTCTTCAATCATTTATTTTGAATTTAATTGGTGGAGTATTGAATTTTTTTTATACAAAATTAATAACAGCATTGTTTTATGAGTGTGACACCATATAATCTAAGAATTTGAATAATAAATTATTCATTTGGGTAAAATCATGTTTTCTTAGTGTCGCTCTATTTTCGATATAAGGTAAGCTCTTATAGCGATTTAGCTCATCAGTGCTATTTACAATCATTTCCTCCATACTCTCGGAAGTAAACTCAAAATGACACTGAAATCCATAGATGCATGGAGAATATCTAACTATCTGTCGTGGGCAGCCTTGACTGGTGGCGAGGATTGAAGTTGTAGGAGTGAGCCCTGGCATATCACCATGCCAATGACCAACGGAAAACACATTTGGAAATGTAGAAAAGATAGGGTCATTTTCGGCTTCCTTTGTTAAGGTCACATCATAGACTCCAATTTCTCTGTGTGGACTGTGCTTAAGTTTTGCTCCCAGTGCTTCACCAATGAGTTGTGCACCCAAACATATGCCTAATAATAATTTTTTCTTTTCTATAACTTTGTGAATAAATTTAATCTCTTCCTTTGAGTGGAAGTGTGGGCATTCAGCCTCAGTTGTAGAAGGGCATTGTGGACCTCCCATTATTATTAGATAATCGATTGAATCAACTAATGATGGAAGCGAATCACCTTTATAAAATCGAGTATAAGTAACCAAATGATTATTGATCTTAGCCCAATTTTCGATTGCACCAGGCGCCTCAAAACTCTCATGCATTAATATATGAATTTTCATTGATTGATTATATCAAAGTATGTAAACAAGAATAAAGGCTTAAGTACCGATATATTTTATTTTAGACTGTTGAAAGAAATTAAATTATATGAGTTCAAATTCAGTACAGTAAATGCGTTTATTGAGTGAATAAATATAAGAAGAAGACTGGAAGGATTAGAAGCCCAAGCCACCTAGAAGGTCGGAGGCCACTATAAAATTTTAAAAAAAGTACAAAACCTAACGTCGTCGCTCCTAGCCATATCCATTCTTTTTGCAAAATAATGATGTTTGCCGGAAAAAGGGTTAATATCCCCCCAATAAGCAGAAGATTATAAACATTACTTCCAAGAATATTTCCGACAGTGATTTTTTCTTGATGGTTGCTTTGACTATAGATAGTTGTTAAAAGTTCTGGAAGCGAAGTTGCGATTGCGGTAAGAGTAAGACCAAGTATTGATGTTGATATGCCTGAAAGTATAGATATAGCTTCAACTGAATCAACAATGAGAGTTCCCCCAACGATTATTAGTACTAATAAAAAAGCACCAATAATCAGTTGAGCCAAACTTATTTTTCCACCTTTATTTTTTGTTTGATGTTTTGCATCTTCATGATCGCGTCCAAATATACCAAACTTATATTCTATAAAAGTAAAAAGTACAGAAAGACTTATGAGGAATATTCCTTTATACAGATGGTCAATAGCAGCGTACTGAGAAACAAAAAAAATAAAAGCAGCTCCTAACAGTAAGAGGGCAGTTTGTTGAGTTTTAATTCGCCCGATTCTTAACTTTCCAATGAGGATACCAACTGGAAAAACAAGTAAGACATTTACGATATTCGAGCCGATAATATTTCCCATTGCAAGTGAGGTATCCTGTTTAATCATAGAGACAACCGAAACAACAAGCTCAGGAATAGATGTGCCAATAGCAACGATTGTAACTCCAACAACTAATGGAGATATTTTTAATGACTTGGAGATTCTTTCAGCAAGCTTCACGAATTTTTCAGTGGAGAAAAGAAGAATGCCCATTCCGAGTATAAATTTAATAGTAAGGGAGACCATAAATATCATTATACGAGAGTAGTTGTCCAAGTTTATATCAATTTTCTTGTCATATAATCAGGGTGCCATGACAAGTAATCCAATCTTCTACCTCTATCGAAATTAAAACCTATTTAATATGCTGATTTATATTGGAATAACTTGGTCCAGACTGGTAGACGACATTCTAACCTTTATGCCCAAATTTAGTATGGTAAGTTCGTACATTATTAGTAATACTCTCACTATATAATGATGTAAATCTAATACGCTTGACAGAAGGGTAATAATTAATATACTTAATCGTATGAATAAACTTAGAGATAGCAAAATAGTACGATTAGTGGTAATTGTTCTACTAATATTAGTTGCAGCATATATGCTGTACTCAGTTTTATAATCCTATGGCACTTCCAAAATTTAAACCGCTAGCAAATGCTAGTCAAGGAACAAAGAATATGATTAAACCTATATTAATAGGAGCGATAGCATTACTTATGGGGGCATTTGGATTAGAAGCAACCAATAATGATTGGAACTTGAATAAAATATTTTCTGGTGCACCAGTCTCTGAGTCAAAAATAATGCGAGATGAAAGTGGAAATGTAAAACGAAACGGAGTGGGAGATATTGTTACTCGAGTAATGCGGGATAAGGCAGGAAATATTGTAAAAGACAGCAGTGGTGGCGGCAAATATACAGATGAATATAATTGTTCTGATTTTTCGACTCAACCTGAAGCCCAAGCATTTTATGATAAAGCGGGTGGGGTAACTAAGGACACTAATAGATTAGATGGTAATAAAGATGGGGTACCATGTGAAAGTTTGCCAAAAGGAAAATAAAGGGTTTAGATTTGAAAGTAAAGGTATAATTAATTCATGAATCTTGGGGCTTCTTTTAGTCATCCTTTTTTGAAAAGCAAGGGTATAAACCCCTTAATAGCTTTAAGTGATTTTAAGACGTTGGGTTTTACGTGGATACGGCTGGGGTGTTATTGGAATGAAATCGAAAAAAGCCCCGGACAATTTTCATTTGCAGAACTTGATGTATTAATCAAATATTGTGAGCAAGAAAATATAAAAGTCGTTTTAACTGTCGGGATGAAGGCTCCTCGATGGCCAGAATATTATATTCCCGCATGGATAACTACAAGGCATCATTTTCAAAAGAATACAATAATTTCTTTAAAAGATACTGACTTTGGAGAAGCAGTACTTACATTTATAAAGAAGTGTATTTACCGATATAGAAATAGTCCTGCTATTATCGTTTGGCAAGTTGAAAATGAGCCTTTGGATCCCAGTGGACCTCAAATGATGAGTATTGCATATCCCTTGTTGAAAGAGGAGGTTGGGGTGGTTAGAAGAATCGATAATCGTCCGATTTTAGTAAGTGTGTGGGGGAATGAATTAAGCAAAAGAAATTATTATCAAGATATCGTTTCTATTGCTGACATAGTGGGGATTGATTTATATCCTCGGGTTCCATTTAATCTATTTAGAAACATACCGATGATAACAGGACCTCAAGATATTGACTTTCAACTTCAGAATATTTTTAAGTGTATAAAATTATCGGGAAAAGAATTATGGATAAGCGAATTACAGGCAGAACCTTGGACAATTACAAAAACTTGTTTATCTAAGCATATTAAAGAAAATAATACATGGATATCTCACTTTCCCATAGATAAACTATTTTACTGGGGATATGAATATTGGCTTCAGCAGAAAAGTTTAGGAAATTTTGACTATTGGAATACAGTAAGATTTTTAGTGGAATCTATAATTTAAGGAATAACGACTAGACTACTGGAGGCTATTTGCACCTTCTACGCACAAATATAGTATAGTAAATTGATTTATTTACAATACCGCATTAAAGATCCACCCCATTATCATTATTCCGATAATGGTTATGCTAAAGAAAGCTGCAAGAGGTTGCCATTTCATAACTTTCTTCAAGATCATTGATTCAGGAATGGAGACGGTGACGATTGCAGTCATAAAGGCCAAAGTTGTGCCCAAAGGAACCCCTTTTTGAACAAGCGCCTCCATAACAGGAATAACACTGACTGAATTTGCATAGAGCGGAGCGCCAAGTAGAGTTGCAAGCGGAACAGCCCACCATGTACGAGTGGAAAGATACTTCGCTACCAATGAAGCTGGAACAAATCCATGGATCAATGCCCCAATACTTACTCCCAAGATTACGTATGGAAAGACTGTTTTAGTGATACTCATTCCATCGGTCCAGAAGTATTTCAACAACTCTTTGATTGGAAGTGGAGTTCCTCCGTTTTCCATTTCAACTTGTTTACGGGACTTAAACTTAAGAAGTTCTGGTTTAACATATCTCTCCATTCCTAGTTTTTGGATAAGAAAACCTCCGAGCATTGCGATAATAATACCGAGAACGTTATAGATAATTGTCACCTTCATTCCAAACATTGTAGGGAATAGGTAAAGCGAAGATTCGTTCACAAGTGGGGAGGAAATAAGAAACGCAAAAGTTACTCCAAGCGGTATTCCTGCACCAACAAACCCAATAAACAAAGGAATAGATGAGCAAGAACAAAAGGGAGTAACAACTCCAAGTAGAGCTGCAAATAAATAGTCCAATCCAAACCATCTTCGCTTCAGAAGAATATCCCGTACTTTCTCCATTGGAAAGTAGTAGCGGGTAAAGGCCATAAAGTAGTTAATAACTACAAGAAGTAACCCAATCTTTATTGTGTCGTAAATAAAGAAATTTATTGTGTCACCCCAGTAACTATGAGGGATAATACGAAACCACTGGTAAGTGGCGAGATCTGCAAAGAGTTGAATGGGCTTAAATATATCCATAGGTATTTTATTAACACTTTCCTCCACATCTACACTTTGAAGATTTTTCTTCTATTTTAGTTCCTGAGTTGATGGCTTTTTTAATCTTTTCAATGTCGGGAGTAAAACCAGTCATGACGGGATTACCATTTACTGCCAATACTGGAGATTGCATCACACCCATTTCAATAATCGCCTGAGTTCCTTCTGATCCTGTCAAGTACTCTACTTTTTCATTCATACCCATTTCGGTCACCGCTTTCTGGGTGATTTCATGTAATTTTTTGCACGTAGTACAACCACTTCCTAAGACTTGAATCTTCATAATTTGAATAATAAATTAGTAATGTGTTTTCCTTTTTTAGTGAGAGAGTAATAAACCTTTAATCCCATTTTTTTATCTACAACAATACCCGCGTTTTTCAAATCTTTAAGATGATGAGAGATTAAACTTTGAGAAAGGGGAACGTGTTCCTTGATTTCACATACACAATGTTTCCCCTGATTGAGGATACAAAGAATTTTTAATCTACTTTCTTCACCAACAAGTTTAAGTAATGAAGTTAAAGAATCAACTCGTTTAGATTCGATACTAGAAGTTGGACAGCAAGTATATGAACGCATATTCATACAGTTTACTCACTTAATAATACTTAGTCAAGTGCATGTGCAATTACAAAAGGTAAATAAATGGATGGTTTGAACCCACTCTTTTATATCACTTTAGATTGCTGCAACATTCAATATTAAAACAGATAAGAAAATGAGACCAGTGCCGTGAAGAATATAAAATATTTTTATGTTTTAGGATAAGTTATGTGGAATCCATCAACTTTTGCCCACAAAGTCAATAGATGAGGCTTGACAATTGTTCCACTAAAAATATCTTGCACGACTATTTTTCGAATTAAAAGTACATCGCCAATAAGCGAGCGATGGCAACGCCACGGTACTGCCTCAGAACACATTATTGTCGCCTTAGTATTCTTTGCTATAGATAACAATTCCTCCAACCCTTCAGTAAAATCTTTTGTCTGCATATAATCTGCGTACCCTCTAAATGATTTATTATTCCATGCTAAATTTATTGAATTAGGATTAGTTTTTCGGAGTCCTCCAAGCTTCGATATGTGGTAATACTTGATACCTTCCTCTTCTAAGGACTTTTCTAGGCTTTCTTTATTAAAATGAGGATAACGATTTGATCCAGGAAGACTCCTTACCTCCGCTAAGGATGTGATCTTATATGAATGCAGAAGACTGATGAACTTTTCAAGAGTATGGATGGAATGTCCAATGGTAAAGATAGTATTCACACAAAGAGTATATCAAGAAGGTTCAGCGTGTCACCAAAAAGTCCAATCTTTTGGATGGCATTCAGACCTTTTATGCCCAAGTTTAGTATAGTAAATAAGACTTTGTTTTAACATTCGCTTGACAATCAATATCTTAGCTCATAAGATAATAGTATGGATTATTCAAAACAAAAGACACTGCGCATATTCATGCAATCTCTCATGAAGATTCGTCGTATTGCTGAACAGTCTTTCATTGCCCCCATAAAAGACGGGAGTGTTACATTACTTCAAAATCAAGCTCTCCTCCACTTGAAAGATCGTCCAGGGTGTACTGTAGGAGAATTATCGGTAAAATTAGGATTGTCTTCTTCCTCCGTAGCCCAGCTTATTGAGAGACTGATAAATTTAGATGCAATAAAGAAGACACTAGATGAAGACGATCATCGAATTACCCACCTCTCACTTACAAAAAAGGGCCTTTTCCAAACGGAGGTAGCTCATAGTATGTTAGCGGAGAAAGTTGGAAATGTTTTTTCACAGATGCCTGACGAAGATTTAAAGGAAGTTGTCCGTATTTTTACTCATTTTCTTAGAAAAATAGATAAATAAAGTAAGTAATATGAAAAAAACAGTAATTATCGGGACTATTATAGTTGTGGGGTTACTCATATTACGAATGTTTATTTTAAAAAAACCAGACACGGACATACGCTATGTAATAAAGAAAGAAGATTTAATAGAGATGGTCAAGGTAAGTGGAACTTTTTACAAGACTGCTCTAGATGAAGACAGGGCATTAGCATATGCTAATTATGAAAATGCATTAAGCACTCTAAAACTAAGTAACCAAAGTAAACTTTCTGCAGATGCTGGCATGTGGACAAAGCAAAAGACACTTCTCGACGCACAAAATGCTGTTGATTATAAAAATAATAATTCAACTAATTCGACAACTAAAAAAGACCTTACTGATTTAGAAAAATATAGCATTGATAGTTCACTAACTCAGGCACAAAAAGATTTTACGGCTTCAGAGACAAAGTATAGAGAAGCAGATGTAGTCATTACCGCCGCAAATGCACAAGTTGCACTAGCTAAAATTAAATATGATGATCTACTTACAAGTGAACCCGTGGTATCAATTGATGTTAACGAGGTATATCTTCCTCGAATCTCGATAGGGCAGAAAGCAATGATCATATTTGATGCACTAAAAAATAAATCATTGAGTGGGGTTGTAAAAAGTATGGATTCAATTGGAACAGTTAAGGGAGGAGTTGTTACATATGAGGTAAAAGTAAGTTTAAATTATATTCCACAAGAAATTAAACCAAACATGACAGCAATTGTTACTATAGAGACATTGCGAAAAAATAATATTTTTTTCGTACCTAATGGCGCTCTTATACATAAGAATTCAAAATTCTACGTAGAATCCATTATTGACGGACAAAAAAAAGTAAAGGAAGTGAATATAGGTATAGAAGGAGTTGTTAAAACTGAGGTTAAAAATGGACTAGAAACGGGAGACATCATCGTAGTAAACCCAAATAATTGATATTCATGACACAGCAAGACAAGTCATTGGAAGTAGGATTTTTCCTCGCTCTTTCTGATATTAAGCGAAATAACCCGTGGACAACAGGACTTATTATCTTTGTTATGATGCTTACCTTTCTTAACATGATTTTGTTGAATGGAATCCTTATTGGGTTAGCTCAAGGTATGTCGGGTACTTTTAAACAATTTTATTCATCTGATCTCCTTATAACTCCGTCGACAAATAAAAATGTTATTGAAGAATCGGAAATGATTATGGCCACTGTTGAAAGTCTCCCTCTATATCAAAACCTTACATTTCGCTATACTGGACCGGCATTGCTTGAATATGGATATCAATCAAAATTGAAGCAGGTTGATAGTTCAGAAAGTGTGAATTCTTTACTCGTGGGCATAGATCCAAAACGAGAAGATGCCGTTACCCATTTATCAAAAATGATTGTTGCGGGAAGCTATTTAGAACAATCTGATTTGGATGAGGTAATGCTTGGTTCAGATTTAATAACAAAATATTCAACTGCCAAAGCGGTTTCAGATGGAAGTAAGATTCTTAAAACTGCCGATGTTGGTTCAAAACTTTTATTAGCTGTAAACGGTATTCAAAAAGAAGTAACAGTTAAAGGGATAGTTAGTACAAATAATTCAACAGTGGATGGAAGGATATATATAACGGATACTGCAGCTCGGCAATTATTTAATAGATCAAATCTTGATGTGAATGAAATAGCGGTAACTCTCACAGAGGGCTCTTTTGATGTTGCAGCAAAAGAATATATCAAAAATAACTTGAAGCAAAATAATGAGGTATTAATACAAACGTCAAAAGAAGCGATTCCAAGTGGTCTTAGTCAAATGATTAAAACATTTAATCTACTTGGAATGATGGTTGCAGGAATCGCTTTATTTGTTGGAGCTATTACGATTTTTATCGTAATATATGTAAATGCGATTACCCGCAGAAAATTTATTGGTATTCTTAAAGGAATCGGAATTACGAGTCGAACAATAGAAGTCTCCTATATTTTCCAAGCTTTATTTTATGCAGTCTCAGGAATTATTATTGCGAGTATATTTCTTTTGGGATTTCTTACCCCTTACTTTATCCTGCATCCCATTCACTATCCTGTGGGATCCGGGTCGCTTGCTATTACGACAAATGACATAATTACGAGAGCAATTATTTTATTAATCACAGCATTCATCTCCGGCTTTATTCCTGCATGGCTTGTGACGAAACAAAATACATTAGATGCAATATTGGGGAGATAAATAATTATGATTGAAATACAAAATATTGTTAAGAAATTCAAATCAGGAGACTTAGAAACAACAGTTTTAAAAGGGATAAGTTTTTCTGTTCCAAAAGGTCAATTCTTAGCGATTACTGGAAGATCCGGTTCAGGGAAAAGTACTCTTCTTTATCAGTTGGGATTACTTGATCATCCCAGTGGTGGATCAATCATAATTAATGACCAAATTGTTACAGATCTATATGGACCAAAAAGATTAGAGTTCCGACGAAAAAATTTGGGATATATATTTCAAGATTATGCGATTTTACCTACGCTTACCGCAAAAGAAAATGTTATGTTGCCCATGATGATGCAAGGGTATGACAAAGACTTTTTTAATCAAAAAGCAATTGAATCCTTAAAAAAAGTGGGCCTTGAGAATAAAATAGATAATTTTCCTTCTCAACTCTCTGGAGGAGAGCAGCAAAGAGTGGGAATTGCGAGAGCAATAGCTCACCACCCGAGTATTATTTTTGCTGATGAACCGACCGCCAACCTAGATACTGAATCTTCAGAAATGATATTAAATATCTTTATTAAACTAAATAAGGAAGGGCAAACTATTATTATGGTTACTCATGAACCAGAGTACGCAAAATTAGCAGATAGAATTATAGAAATCAGCGATGGTAAAATAATCTCGGATAAATTACTAAATAAATAAATTTGAAGGTTCAGTTTGACTCTTACTTTTATTTCACTTTAATTCACTACAACAATCAATTATTAAATTGAAAAGAAGAGAAATCCAGAGGGAGGGGAACTTTCGCTAAAGCTTCAGCTCCCGAGGGATTTACCCCAAGGGCATTAACTGGCAGTATTTACTCGTCTTCGCCTCGTAAACTGCCAGTTGAGCGAACCCCTAAAGGGGTTCTCATTCCAACTTTACCCATAAAAAAAGACGCCTATTTGGCGTCCTTTTTTTATGAGTCCAGAGGGAGGGATTCGAACCCCCGAAGGCAAAGCCAGGAGATTTACAGTCTCCCCCCGTTGGCCACTTGGGTACCTCTGGTATCAAAGTGTAATTTTATCAAAAAATACCTACATTATGTGGCATAAATGAAAAATCGGTGTGATATAATTTTTTTGATGATAATTACTAAAATAGAACCATATTCAAAGGAAGAAATACTCTCACTTCGCGAATGCTTTGATGTCTATATAAAAACAGTAATAGATGTAAAAAGAAAAATATGTTCTGCAGGTTGTGATAGACACCATGATTCGGAAAAAATACTCTTAAATCAAGGCTCTATTCGATCAGACCTTTGGGGTGGCGGCATTGATCTTGAAACAATGACTATTGACTATAATTCAATGATCAATATTCGTCCGAAACAAAATAACACTAGCAATGAAATACAAGACATACATACCAGAAATGAGTATGAAAAATTGACAAAACATTTTTTTAAAGAATTATTTGAAAAATAAATATATTCTGGAATCATTGGCAAGTGATTTAAAGAGAGTTGCGCTAGGCCTCCATAGGGGGTCAGACGGTATGGCACAAAGATTTTTATCTGAAGCAATAAAGAGAAAAAGTGAAGTCGAAATTGAGAAAGTACCCCCTTATATTAAAGAAATACTTGTACATCTTAATCATACTATTGATTCGGATCGGGCCTTAATGTATAGCACTCTTATTGAGAACTATGCACGACATACCATAGGCTAAGCCTATCTAAATAGTTATTCAAAATGGTACAATTATTTCATATGACGGATATTTTTTCCTCCTGTAAGAAAACAAAAGTAACCATAATTGGTGCGGGTCGAGTGGGTATTACGGCTGCGTTTACCATGTACTTAAAAAATACAGCGCAGGAAATTATGTTGTACGGACGGGATAAAGACAAGCTCATTGGTGAGCAGCTAGACTTCATGCACAGCCTTTCATTCTTAGGCACAACTCATATTACAGTTGGAAGTGAACCTTCAGAGCTTGCGGGGTCTGACATCATTGTATTTACCGCAGGAGCGGCCCAGGAGCCAGGCGAAACCCGATTGGATCTTGTAAAGAAAAATACAGAAATATTGGAGTCAATTATCCCCGACATTCTGAAATATGCCGCTGATAGTATTATTCTTCTTGTGACAAACCCTGTAGATATTCTCACCTATAAAGCAGCTCTTGCATCAAAACACCCACGCGGCCGAGTTTTTGGTAGTGGAACAACGCTTGATACAGCACGATTTCGATTTCACCTGTCGGAATATTTAGGAGTAAACCCAAAAAGTGTACATGCTTATATTTTAGGTGAACATGGAGACAGCTCTTTTCCCACATTATCTTCAGCAAATGTAGGAGGACAGCTTATTACCACAATGAAAGATTTTTCTCATAAAAAGGCATTGGAAGCCTATACAAAAGCTCGGGATGCCGCATACAAGATAATTGCGGCAAAAGGTGCCACATACTATGCTATCGGTGTTGTAATCAATCAACTTGTCCATGCAATACTTGCAGATGCCGGCAGAGTATACCCACTTTCCGTGGTTCTTGAAGGAGAATATGGATTTAAAGATGTGGCTCTGAGCGTGCCTTGCGTATTGGGAAGGGCAGGGATTGAGCGGGTAATTGAGATTCCTCTCTCAGATGAGGAAAAATTAAAATTACATCTATCTGTGGAGACGCTAAAAAAATATTTAATTTGATACACTATTCCTATGTTTAATGTATATGCACAGTGTCCGGTATGTGTTATTACGGTAGGTGGCGGATTGTTTATCGCGAAAAAACTAGGAGTAGATGATTTGCTCACAGCTTTGTGGATTTCCGGGTTGAATACCGCCATTTCTTTTTGGTTTGTGTCTTTCATCAAAAAACCGAAAATACTAAGAAATCCCCTTATTTGGACTGCGATAATGTTTGTTTCTACGCTCGTATACTTCATTACCACCAAGCAAATGTATCACAAAAATAACACGTTTTTACATATGGATAAAGTACTTATTGGCCTAGTGGTCGGCATGATTGTGTGGCTTTTGGGAATTGGATTAGATAAACTTATTCGAAAGTATAATCATGGCAAAGTATTATTCTTTTATCAAAAAGTAATCGTTCCCTTAACTCTTCTTCTAGCAATTACAGGTGTATTTGCAGTTCTTATTAAAAATATTCGAATATGATAATCTATGGAAGACAATAAAATGAACGAATTCATGAACAAAATAAAAGCAATGGAAAAGGGTGAGAAACTTGATTTATCTTCGGGTGAAGACCTATCCATCGGTGTTATGAATCTTATCTCTATCGAAGAGCATTTATTTTTTTCCGGTGGAAAGACAGGACAAACAAAATATTACGATTTATTGAATGAGGTACGTAAAATGAGGGTCGATCTCATGAAGTCGATGATAAAGGAATACGAAGGAGAAGTGTGGTGTATCAGTAAACATCTTCTCGCTGCATCGATGAGAGTAATGGAAGTGGGAACGAAAGTGCTGAAGAATAATGAGAAAGAAAAAGCACATATGTTATTCAAAAAATCATATGATCTCTACAATATGTTCTGGGCCTTGAACTTGGGCATAATTGACGGAAAAGAGATGAAGAAAATCGATATGTCTGAAAAAGAAAAACCTTTAATAAAGGAGGAAAAAACAGTGTTTGCAAAGATGGGGACAATAGTCGGGAAGATGCTTGATTGTTGTAGGGAATAACTGCTATCATGAAAGTATGTCCTTAACAGACCTCTCTTATTATGTTCGGAAATTCTCTCCCTTTGCTGTGTTAGGGTTAGTGATTTTTATGATCTTTTTTCTGTTATTTCAGCTTTTTTACCTTATTATCTCCGCCAATCAAACGCCATCCCTCAATATCAATCCACTCTTCAAGCAGATGAAGCCTATTTTTCTCAGCAAAGAGGCAACCACGAGCGCCGGCTATTCATTTACTCTCGACACAGTCGCTGGCAAGCCAGTAACAGCCACAGAAGCGGCCCAAGTATTTCTCTTTCCACCCTCAAAGTTCCAGTTTGATTATTTACCCAAGGTATACCTCATGGCAAAAATGCTTGGATTTGATACCAAAAACGTGAAACATAAACTTGTCAACAATGAGGCGGTATTTCAGGATGATACACAGCGGTTAGCGGTAGATATCAATACATATAATTTTAGGTATGACTATGATTTTAGGAAGGACAGTGAGCTTGTAGAAGCTGCAACTGTTCCGGATGTAGAAAGCTCAAAAAACACGGCGATTAACTTTTTGAAATCAATCGACAGATATCCAAATGAACTTGCGCTTGGAGATACCACTGTCATTAATATGTTTTATGATAAAACTGCATCTACCGCAGGGGTGGTCGCCAATTTACAGGAGTCCAACATGATTGAGGTAGATTTTTATCGCCAAAAGATAGACCAATATCTTCCGATGTC
The DNA here is from genome assembly GCA_038328135.1 of Patescibacteria group bacterium. Lineage (GTDB taxonomy): Bacteria > Patescibacteriota > Microgenomatia > UBA1406 > GWC2-37-13 > JAKBEU01. Next base: position 13,283 of record JBBQLR010000002.1, read on the forward strand.
GCCCACCTATTTCAATAGTCAAAACTATGTGATGCTTATGCCCAGCGGCTCAAGCTTAAAAGTGGTGAGTGCTCAAGTACGTTTTTTTGAAACCTCGTCTACTCAAATTGGCGTATATCCACTCATTACAGGAAAGCGAGCTTATGAAATGCTCCTTGCCGGTAAGGGCCTCCTCGTTTCTCCTGGTTCAGGAAAGAAAAACATTTCCATAAAAACGATGACGCTTGGCTATTTTGATCCAGACATCTATCAGGATTATTATCAACCAGTCTATGTATTCACAGGAGACAATGACTTCGTCTCGTACGTGCCTGCAGTATCGGAGGAATGGTTGATAGATGAAAGTAAGCTTTAATTTAAAGTGGCATAGGAACATGATTTACATAGAGGTCAATCCACTGGGTAAGTATTTTCGTATCCTCAAATCGATCCAAGCTTTTTAGAACGACTATTATATATTGATTCCCCCCTTTTTTGTAAAAGCTCACAAGATTTTGACCCGCAAGTTCAGTGTATCCAGTTTTAAGACCTCCAATTCCAACTACTTTTCCTAATAACTCATTCACATTACTTAACCGATGGAAATATTTATAGTCTGTGTCAGAAATCGTAATTTCCTTTGTGGAAACGAACTTTGCTAAATAAGAGTTTTTAAGAAGAGCTCTAGCCGCGAGAGCGAGGTCATATGAGGTGGTGAGCTGCTCATAATCATCAATACCTATTGGATTTTTAAAATGTGAGTTTTTCATCCCTAGTTCCTGTGCTTTCTGGTTCATTTTATTGATGAATTTATCATACCCGTAGGAATCGGCAAGTGTAAATGCTGCATCATTAGCTGAATAAACAAGTATGCCGTACAATAGATTTTCTATAGTTATTTTTTCTCCGGTAACGAGGCCCATAAGCTGCCAGTCTGGTTGATCTGCCTTAGTTATTTGTTTATTCACCATAATGACATCGGTCGGTTTAAACTCATCCGCAACAACAAGTGCAGTGATGATTTTTGCGGTTGAAGCTGGGTATAGTTTTTCTTTGCTGTTTCGTTCAAAAATCGGAGTGAATGAAGATAGGTCGGCTATATAAACGGATTCTGCTGAAATAAGAGGGTAGGGAGCGTTTTTATCAACCTCTGGAATCGTATGCAATGCAAATTGGAGAGCTGGTTTCTCTTGCCATAGACTTTGATTAGAAAAAGCCTGGGTAAGCCAATAGTTTCCAGGATAAAACAACAACAAAAAAGTAAAGGTCAAAAAAACAACAATCCGTAACGATGTCATTTCTTCATTGTATCAGGAATTATGGTCGCAATTCCTAATTCTTTTAGTTTTGCATGAGCAATTGGAGCAGGGGCGTTCATAACAGATGTCCTTCCTCCGCTTGTCATTGGGAATGCTATTACTTCTCGTAAATTTACCTCTCCACGGATGCAGGTTAACAATCGGTCAATTCCTGGCGCAATTCCGCCGTGAGGTGGGGCTCCCCATGCAAGCGCTTCAAGCATGTGGCCAAACTGAGATTGAATATCACTTTCGGAATATCCCATTATTTCAAAAACTGTCTTGAGAACTTCTGGTTCATGTGCACGAATGCTTCCTCCACCTACCTCAAATCCATTACACACCAAATCATATTGTGTGGTAACAATACTTCCAATATCTTTTTTTTCTAGGAGCTGTTTTTTATATTCAGGTAATGGAGCAGAGAACGGATTGTGTGTAAAAGTCCACCCACCCTCTTCTGTTTTTTCAAAAAATGGAAAATCGACTACCCATGCAAATGCTTGAATCTTGTTTTTTTTATCTTCTTCAGTCCGTAAGTCAAATTTATCTGCTCCAAACTGTTTTTGCGCCTCTTGATAGGTATAACGAGGGAACGGTTTTTGTTTAATGGGAATATTTAGTTTTTCATACACCTCAATGACCATTTTTTCGGTGAGCGCCATCACGTCTTCCCGTTCCACAAAGCTCATTTCCAAATCAAGCTGTGTAAATTCCCCATAAGCGCGGTCTGCACGAGGATCTTCATCTCGGAAACAGCGTGCAATTTGGAAATACCGCTCAAGTCCTCCCACCATTAAAAGTTGTTTGTACTGCTGAGGGGATTGGGGGAGGGCATAAAATTTACCTAATTGTAAGCGGGAAGGGATAATGAAATCGCGAGCTCCCTCAGGTGTAGATTCCGATAGAATAGGGGTTTCAACTTCAATAAATCCGTTTTTGTAATAAAACTCGCGAATCTCACGTATAAACTGAGAGCGAAATGCGAGGTTCTCTGCTAACCGAGGTCTGCGCATATCGAGATAGCGATATTTGAGGCGTGCCTCTTCATCTATTTCATACCCGTCAGTCGTAACCGGAATAGGCATGGCTTTTGCTTTATTGAGTATCACTATTTTTTTTACTTCAACTTCAATAGCTCCCGTTTTAATTTTTGTGTTAATTAGTTTTTCTGGGCGTTGTTTCACTAGTCCCGTTACTTCAACCACATCTTCCATGGAAAGCCCTTTACATTCTTCCCCTCCGATTGCTTGTACAATTCCACTTCTATCGCGAAGATCAAGAAACACGATTTTTTTATGATCTCGTACGGTATTTACCCATGCATAAAGTACAACTTCTTTTCCAACGAGTCCTGGAGTATCTGCAATGTATATGGTTTTCATAGTTTTTTTATTATAACACCTCATCGACAGCTTTAACGAAGCACTTGAGCTGCTTTCTTCCCTGCCAGTATTGAGCTTCTACGGTATAGATGATGGAAAGTGTTACTCCCTCTTTTATCATATCTTTCTGTACGTCTCGTGGTGAAAAAAACACACATTCTACTTCTTTGGTTTTTATTTCAAGGTCCTGGCCGATAAACTTAAGATGTTCTTGTTTTTTCCCCATTGTTTTAACAAAAATAATTTTTGTTTTGCTTTGAAATGTAGGAGTCGGATTACCGATTCCAAAAGGAGTTAATTGTTGCAACAAGTCTGCAAGACGTTCACTTACTGAGCTAAGTGGAATATCCAAATCAACACTTATCTCTTTTTCTTTTGGATTGGGAACTTCATTCATACGTTCGTCTATGCCTTTTTCAAAGTTAGTAAGTTCTTCATCAGTGATTGAAAACCCAGCAGCTTGAGGATGTCCTCCAACGTGTTTGAGTATCGCAAGCGATCGAAGAAATGCAATGATATTAAATCCTTTTACGGAACGGGCAGAACCCTTCCATCCGCCCTCCGTTTTTGTCATAACAATCGAGGGTCTACGATATCGATCGGTTATTTTAGATGAAATAAGCCCGATAATGCCCTCATTCCAATCCTTATTTTTTTGGAGAATTAATTTTGGTATCCCGGTTTTTTCAATTTCAATGAATGCCGTCTCCACAGCAACATCAACCATTTTCTGTCGCGTCACATTATGTTTCTGCGCTTCCTGTGCAAGAAGTTTTGCCTTAAGTGCATCTTTTGTACAAAGCATACGGACAGCTTCGATGGCATGCGAAAGCCTTCCCACAGCATTAATGCGAGGAGCGAGCGCAAACCCAGCGTGATAGGTGGAGATCTCCATATTAGTAAGTCCTGATACGGCGAGCAGTTCTTTTATTCCTGGTTTTGTTACGTGGGAAAAAGCTGCTAGCCCATATTTTGCGATACTCCGAGAATAGCCAACAAGGGGTACCAAATCGGCAATTGTTCCCAGCGAAGCAAGCGCGAGGAAATCATAGGTAAACATGGTTTTTAACCTTTCATTCTTTGGGTCAAATGACTGCCATATATCGAGAGCTGTTATATATGCTAACCCGGAACCAGATACAAGCGGGCAATGGATGATTGCTACAGCCGCCTCAGGAAGAATCTCTGGTTTTGCGTGATGATCCGTTACTATAACAGGAATCCCTTTATCACTCGCATACTGTATTTGATCTCTCGCACTTATCCCATGGTCAACGCTGATAATGAGTCCGGGATTATATTTTTCTAAAACAACATCTATCCCTTTGGTAGAAAATCCATACCCCTCACTCTGTCGATGAGGAACGTAAGGAAAAGCCGAAAAGCCGAGAGTATGGAGCGTTTCCCACAACAGAGATCCTCCGGTGATGCCATCAGCATCATAATCGGTATAGACTATTACGTTTTTATTTTTTTCTTTACATGTTTGGAGGTATGAAAGAAGGATAACAAGCTCTTTTGAAAATCCAAGATTTTTAAGAGAAAAAGTGAGTGGATGAGGAGGATGTAGGAATAATTCAATGTCGTCAATTTTTCTTTTTGAAAGCAAAGTTTCAATGATTTTTTCTGGATGCATTGAACAATTGTATCACCTTTAGATGAGTCCGCCACCCTTGAAGATGTTTGGCTTTAGCCAATCTTGTGGGCTTTGTGCGCCTTCTTTTGACTGACTTTCCTGTGATTCGACCGATGTAATAGATTGCACCTGTTGTCGTTCGTTTCCAGACTGTTTCACAGAAAATACGGGAGTGGAAACTGGTCGCTGCGGTATTGGCTGAAATGATTGCTGATCGTTTGTTTGTTGTTTCATCGGTTGTGGATTTATTTTTTTAGCGGCACCCGATTTCAATAAAGAAGCAACAGTTTCAAATGTTTCGGCATTTACAGAATAGGATGTAAAGGTGTTTGTTGCGGCAGCAATACCTGCATACAAATTAGTTGCCATATCTTTATCTATTTCGCAATCCAATTGTTTTAATACCTTATACACGAGTTCACTCGTCGAGGAGCTTGTCTTATTAATAAAATTGACAGTACCATAAAATGCGTTGGTAAGATGTCTATCAATATTGATTATTTCCTTTCCTTGGAATTGGGTTTGGTTTTCTGTGTACAGCGTTCCAACAGTATTTAAATTAGGAGCGTCAACTGTAACAATAAAGTCAAATGACCCACCTGAATATGAATATTGCACCTGATTTGGATTGAGTTTTGGAAATCCTTGGCGAGGTGAGATCACAAGATTAAATTTGTCACCCTGAATGTGATAGTCGATTTTGTCTATCGCACCATCAGTATAGGGGAATGACACTACGAGATTTTCCCCGCCTACGGAAAGTGAAGACTGCACTTTGTCAGCAGCAGCCATATCACTTTTTATAGGAGTGGAAGCTACGATTGTCACATTTTTACCCATTTTGAGGAGACCCAAATATAAGGCAGTTGCAGCTGCAATAGCATCTTGAGATGGATTAGTAGGCAGGACAACAATGCCATTGAGGCCTTTTGTTATTATGTCAGAAACACGGGGTAGTGTTGGATTGGTATTTGGAAACATATTATAGGATACATTTTACCACATCACCTACACGGATGTCAAGTGCAGGAGAGAGGATGAGGCCGCACTCTTGTTCCTTCTTTACCTCTTCTACCTTTTTAGCACGTATCTTAAGAGAGACTATCTTTGATTTTCCTATAATATTTTCTCCTCTATGAATTTCAAGCATATCTCCAAGCTCAAACTTACCCTTTGACAGCTTGCAACCGAAGACTTTTTCTCCCTCAATCATGAATGTAGCCAGGATTTTCGCCTCACCTTTGAGATTCTTTTCGGATTGTTCCTTTTCCTGAAGTAATAAAGCGACTTCTTCAAGCTCTTCAAGAAGCTCATAAATGATAGTATATGACTTGATGATGACTTTTTCTTGCTTGGCCACATCCTTCGTTTCAGGATCAATCCTTGTATTGAAGCCTATCACGATAGCCTTGCTAGCCTTGGCTAAAAAGACATCAGACTTATGTATATCGCCTACACCACTCAGGATAATCTCAATATTGGGATTTTCCGATAAAATAGCCTCAAGTGCTTCAAGTGAGCCTTGAGAATCCGTTTTTACGACGATTGCTAATTTTTTTTGTTCCTTTGGAGGTGTAGCAAAGAAGTCTTGTGCGGTAAAAGCCTTCTGAGCAACTGGTTTTTGTGGCTCTTCAACAGGTTTTTCCTCTTCCTTTTTTGAAGTCATTTTTGAGCCTACAAGCGGAGCCGTCTCAAATCCGAGAAGTTCACAAGCTTGAGAAGCGGTAGCTTCTTTAAGGGGGTTGTTTGCGTCATCGGTAATGGAGCGTACTTTAGCCTTGATTTCTCCTGCATACACCACGTCTCCGAGGTGGATTGTTCCATTTTTGACGATGATGCTAACAGCCGTGCCACGTCTATCTTTTTTGGTTTCTATTACGTATGCTTCAAGCTCGGCTTTTGGATCATAAGTGAGGCCTTTGTCTGTTGCGAGGAATAGGATTGTTTCCAGAAGCTCGGGAACTCCCTTGCCTGTTTTAGCACTGATTGGAGCTACTGGGATTTCTCCCCCTTTGCCTTCGACCATGATTCCGTGGCGAAGTAAATCATTCTTCACTTTTTCAGGTTTAGCCTCGGGAAGATCCATTTTATTCAACACCACGATACAAGGCGCTCCGGCATGTTTTATGTGCGAAATTGATTCGATTGTTTGAGGCATGAGGGAATCTTTTGCGTCTATGATAAGAAGGACTATATCCGCGACATTCGCTCCGCGAGCTCGAAGCTGTGAAAATGCTTCGTGGCCTGGAGTATCAATGAATGTAATTTCGTTTATCGGATATCCTTTAATATCTGTTTTAGCCGTGTATCCTCCAATTTTTTGCGTAATACCACCCTGTTCTTTAGCGGCAATTCTGGAGCTTCGGATATAATCAAGAAGCGTCGTTTTACCATGATCTACATGGCCAAGAATCGCAACAACAGGAGAACGTGGTTTCATAATAATATAAATAGGAACTCGTTAATACTACCCAGCTTTTTCTTTTTTTTCTGATTTATCGTCTTTGACTGGTTCGGAGGTATTGGGGATTTGGATTATATCGATAGTATAACCCGCAAGACGTGAAGCGAGATTAACGTTTATGCCACCTTTACCTATAGCGAGAGGGGCTTGAGACTCTTCAACTGTGACTTTAGCATGCTTTGCTTTTTCGTCTAGCTCAATTGAGGATACTTTAGCGGGAGAGAGCGCTGACATGATGAACAGTTTGCTGTCGCTGTTCCAGAGAATGATATCTATTTTTTCAGTTCCACCACATTCGTCTGTCACTGTTTGCACTCTCACACCCCGTTGTCCAACGCAAGCTCCAACAGGATCGACTGCGCCATGACCTATCGCGACTGCTATTTTTGCTCGTTCTCCGGGTTCACGGACTATTTTCTTTATAAGAACGGATCCGTTTGCGATTTCAGGAACTTCTCGTTTAAATAGTTCCTCGATAAGCCGTACATCACTTCTTGAAACAACAATCCGAGGATTGCCATATTTGTCATTTCCAATTTCCTTGATATAGAGGGTATAGCTCATGTTAACTGAATACTCTTCTTTTTTGATTTGATCCTCTTTTGGTAGAATAGCCTCTGCTTTTCCGATATCAAAATATGCGTTATAGCCGTCGAATCGAATTACTCTACCCTTGATACAATTTCCTAGATGAGATTGAAAATGTTGAACGACGGTTCTTTTTTCTACTTCTCGTATTTTTTGGAGAATAACTTGTTTTGCGGTTTGAGCAGCAATACGACCAAAACCGGGAGGTGTAATATCTTTATCATCTTCAAATAAGTGAGCTTCACCCGATTGGCGATTAATCTTGGCTGAGATATTTTCGTTTTCAACAACTTCTGGATATTCTTTTTTATAAGCAGCAACTAAAGCTTGTTCAATAGAAGAGAGAACATCCTCTGCAGGAATATTTCGTTCTGCAGCTACCTGATTGAGCGCAAGCAAAAATTCTGATTTTACTACTGTCATAGTTGTTGTAAAGAAAATGATTCATTATTCCTTTTTAGCTTCTTTTTTAGACTCTTTCTTTTCTTCTACTGGTGCTACTTTCGCTCCCACTTCTCCTTCAACTGCGTCTGGTTTTGCAGTAAGGACTTCAGGAATTGCGGCTGCAGCTGTTTCGGCAATAACACTTTCTTCTTTATGAGCTGCAACGGATACGAGCACTTTTTCTGGCTCTGTCTTTATAAGATAGCTAGGATTGAGGAGAATATCTGACACTTTGATTTCAGCACCAATATCTTTCAAGATGCTCAAATCGATTTCGATATGATTTGGAATATCTTGTGGCAATGCTTCAACAGTGACTTTATCTGTTTGAGTGAGCACAACTCCACCTGCATTTGCGGCTGGTGCGATTCCCACAAATGTAAGAGGTACTTCGGCTTGTATTTTGATTGTAAGGTCCACTTTTCTGAAGTCGACATGAAGCACTAAGCCTTCAAGAGGATCTCTTTGAAGGGATGTGATAAGAGTTGGAATTTCGTCTTTTTCAGTTTTAATATAAACGACTCCTGTTTCTCCGACAGTTCTGAATGTTCGTTTGAATTCAATATAGTTTATGGATATAGCCTGTGAAGGGAAATGAGATCCATAAATATTGGCGGGAAGAAGCCCCTCTTTGCGGAGATGCTTATTTTTTTTACCAAACACTGTTCTTAATTTTGCATCGAGAACTGTTTTTTTCTTATCTGTCTGAGCTTTTTTCATAGTTGTTCTTTCAATAATTCAATAAAAAACACACGATCCGTCGACAAGTCAGTATTATAGAGGATTAGGCTATTTTTCACAAGGGGAGAAAAATTTGTATTGAGGAGATTCATATTTTTCGGGAGTCTCAGGGAAAAGTGGACATCATGTGAAAGTGCACCAATTTGTTTTTGGAGAACGAGTTGATATGTGGCCTTTCCTTTCTTAAATCGTATCGAAGAGGAGTAGGTGAGTGATATAGTTTTTCTGGCTTGAGGAGGGATCTCAATGAGGAATCCGATAGTTTTTTGTTTTCCCAATTCTGAATCAAAGGAGCTTACCTGTTGTCCATCAATTTGGATACCAAGAACAGGCGAATCTGGCGGAAGTAGAATCTGGAAATAATTGCGATACGCGCCTCCCGGAAAGACATCCGATAATGAATTGTTTATATATGTAATGGAAAGATTTGTTGTGATAAGGCCGGCTTCATCAATGCTTGTTTTCACATCATATGATTTGTCAATGAAGAAATTGGTTTTATTCACCCCCAAGTTTGCGTCAATCGGAAATTGAAAATCTGCGTAACAATTATCTTTGGCAGATTCGGGGCAGAACGGAGTGGCGAGCCGGCCGCTCCAAAAGAGCTCGTCAAGGCTTTTTTGCAATTTTTCATTGTTCATAAACAACACCATATTTTTCTGATCAAACCCTTGAACAATCGCGGAGCTGAGAAGTAGGGGATTTGCCGTTTCCACCTTTGTCAGAAGCTGTTTTACAAGTGAAGAAAGGAAGCTTTTTTTCTGAGTTGATCCTGGAAAAAAATCATGTTCAACATAATACTGAGTTTTTATATAGAAATTATCTTTAGTGATTTTCTCGTTATAATCGGGTAAAAGTATCTCACCGAAAGCCCCAATTATATCTTTCACAGCAGAAGTGGTAATGAGGGCTGCGCCGTTCCATGAACTGAGGCCCATCTCCTTTTGTAAAAAGAAAGACGCTTGTTGATAGGTGTCATAAAAGTCTGGAAAAAACGCACTATCCCTCAGGAACCAATGGGGTTGATTCAAATAATCGCGAATCGGGTTTGGCGGCGCTACATGAGCAGTAAGTTGGCCATCTGCATCATAGACGTCATATATTTTAAATTCTTTTATACCAAAATATTGGGTTTTTAAAACACCGTAGGAACCAATAAATCCACCTCCGGGGCGCAATTCCATATTATTAGCAAAAAGTAGCATGATATTATGTTCTTCGGTTTCACCGAGGAGATCGGGCAGGAGTGTGAATACTTTCTTCGCTTTTCTTAATTGAGAAATCCCCTTTTGAAACTGATCTTTGTATTTATTAGAAATGAAATAGGGTGGAATTTTTCGGTATATAGTAAGAATCTTATCTTCAGACATTGTTAGTAATTCTTGCACTGCATCATAGTGTTGACGAGTTAATTTACTAGTGGTTGCGTTTCTTGTCGATTGAAGCACAAGGCGTGAAAAAAGCTGGGACTCATCGGCAAGTTTTTCTAAAGTCAGGACTAAATCGGTCTCTGTATAGTTTACGACGAATAAATCATCCGGTAATTGAGCAAGAGAAAAAAATAAATAGAGAGGATGTACGGGTTTGTATAAAAGTGATGCAAGTGAAAGAAAAAAGCTTTTTTTCGCATCACTATCTTTTGCCTCAGAAATAGTATTTGCTTGGATTTGTTTGGCAGAATTAAACGAATACAGGCTGCTTATTCCGAGGGGCACCCAGAAGGAGAATAAATAAGCTAGTACAATGAGAATACCGATGAGTCGAATGAAGCGAATGGGCATAACGAAATGGAAGCGAATTGCTTTATGTTTTTTTGGCTTCGAAGGTGCCTGGAAAGTAGATTCAAGCGTAAGTGTTGGGGAATGGTTTTCCTGGGAAATGGCAAACCAGATAATGGTTTGAATTCGACTTACAGCATACTGAGGATTCCCAAGGATATTGATGATTTTTGAGTTTTTGGGAGGTTGGTGTGCCCGAATATGCTTTTTTTGAGAATGGAATAGAATATAGGTGGTGGGGAGCACATCCCCCATTTTTTTCAGTTTATTAGAAGAGTTTACAACAAAGCAGAGAGTAAACTGGGCAAGATCCTCTGGGATATGGGGAGAAATGAAAACGCGCATATCATGGGAGACTAAATGGGATTTTAATTGTTTGATAAAATCGTCATTTTCCTCTGTCACAATGAGTACTCTTTGTTTGTGAGTTGTTTGTTCTGTTACATAGTGAACCCTAGTCATACTGTATAATTATATAATGAATTTTGATCATAAAATCTTGTCCCTATCTTCTCTGGAGAAGAATGGATTAGATACTAATAAGAAGATAGTTGTAGCAGGAGGGTGTTTTGATATTCTTCACTTCGGACATCTCACTTTCCTGCAAAAAGCCAAAAGCGCTGGGGATATTCTCGTCCTCCTTCTTGAGCCAAATGAGTTTATTTTGACAGTTAAAAAGAAAACGCCGGTCCATACCCAGCGTCAACGAGCAGAGATTCTCGCAGCCATAGGATATGTTGATTATGTTATACTGTTGCCCTTGCTGAAGGATCCGAATAAGGATTATCCGGTTATAATTAAAGGATTACATCCAAGCGTTATAGCCCTTACAGAAGGAGATCCGATATCAGCGCGAAAAAAAGAATTTGCACAATCTATCGGTGCGGAGACATTATCAATTCCTTATTTGTCCTCATTTTCCAGTTCACAGCTTATCACCTATGCGCCTATTTTTAGGGATTGAACTCCCACAACCAGAACGAGAATCGTTGTATAAACAATTAATTCCTCTTATCAGAACCTATCCTGGATTTAGATGGGTTCATCCTGATACATATCACGCCACTTTTCAGTTTTTTGGGGAAATAGAGGATACGACAAAATTAATAGATTCAATAAAAACAACTCTGTATGACAAAGAGAGATTTACTCTCTACGGATTGGGGCTGGGGATGTTTCAAACAACAGAACTTGTTCTCCATATGACCTATCGAAGAGAAAAAAAGATTGACGACATCGTTCATTCGCTTGAGACGACGTATCCTATTTTCGTAAAACAAAGACCGTTCGTTTTCCATACAGCTATCGCGCGTGCACCTCGTTCTTCGAAACAACAGTTTTTTCTTTTGAGAAAAATACTTGATAAAGCAGAAATCGATATTTCCTATCCCGTCAATTCACTCACCTTATATTCAAGTTCCAAAAATAGTGAAGGAAGAAAGTTTATAAAAATAGAGGAATTCCCGCTAGTATAAAACAAAAACCATTCTTTTTACAGAATGGCTTTTGTTTTGGATGGTAATGAATATCTTACTTGGATCCAATTTTGTACATACCTGTTGCACAAGTTGGGCATTTTGCCTTCATTGCTGGTTTACCATTTTTCATGGTAACTTTTTCAGGATCTGTAACATCTTTTTTTGCTCGACATTTTACACAATACATTGATGTTGTCATAGGGTGGTTCACCTCCTTTCAAATAGACGAAGATAATAAATGAAATATAATGCAATTTCAAATAGAGAAATAAAGAGCGCAAACAAAATACTTTTAGTCAAATCTTTTTTGAACATGGGATCCCCGGTTAAAAAATCATTATGAATCACAGTGGTTTGTGTTCCTTCGGAGACCTCTCTTATTTTCATCTGATTTCTAAGCTTGTGCAGCCGTGTTTTTTTAGGCATGGTGTAATTGTAATCATATTGACAGCACTTTGTAAAGTGGATAAAATGAAAGGTATGGTAGTGAATATCACGCTTGCACTAATGTTCGGATGGCTCGCTTTGGTTACTTTCGTTGTCCTGAAGCTGAGAAACCACTATAGAAGGTTGACAAAAAGATCTGGCGTTCATTCAATTGACGCTATCCTTGATATGCTCCTTAGGGAAACTGAAAAGGGTGAAAATAGACAAGAACACCTCGAAAAGAAGATTCAAGAACTTCAGATTGCATCTGCCCATATGTATCGTAAAATAGGAATAGTACAGTTTCATGCACTTGGGAAAACAGAGGGAGAAAAAAGCCTCGTCATTGCGTTGTTGAATAATCTCCACAGCGGCATTGTTCTTGATTTTATGTATATCCCAGATGGCATACGAGTATATTCGAAGATAATTAAAGAAGGAAAAGGCGAAACACTTGAATTGACGAAAGAGGAAATGGAAGCGATTAATAAAGCGATGTAGATTCTATTACTAATTTTTTGTAAGATATATTTCTATGGATATTAAAAAAGTAATTGGTTTGTCAGTTATATTGGCACTGGTTTCTTTTGGAGGTACATATGGAATAATGCAGGTAATCCAAACTTCAAAAAAAGCATCTAGCACAAAAACAAACACAACTCCTTTAGAGGTGGTGGATACAGAACCCAAAACAGAAGCTTGCCCAATAAATGGACAAATGATGACAAAAACACAAAAAGATAAATGGGTAACGCGACGACCTCTTGGAATAATGATTGAAAATCATGTAGAAGCACGACCTCAATCGGGAATTTCTTCTGCAGATGTGGTTTATGAGGCAGTTGCTGAGGGTGGGATTACGCGATTTCTTTCCATCTTCTATTGCCAAGACGCTCCATTTGTTGGCCCTGTTCGTTCTGCTCGCGTTCATTTCATGACAATGTTAAGAGAATATGGAGAATATCCATTGTACGGACATGTCGGCGGAGCAAACTGTGATGCTGAAACAGGATCTGGTTGTGCAAATGGAGCAAAGGCAGATGCTCTTGGAATAATCCGGAAACTAGGTTGGGACTCATATAACGACATGAATCAATTCGCTGTTCCCTTCCCGTATTATTGGAGGGACTATGAAAGACTACCGAATGTTGCGACCGAACACACAGTATATTCTTCAACAGCGAAACTGTGGGACTATGCAAAAACAAAACGACTCTTGACTAATGTAGACGAAGAAGGAGTTTCATGGGATAAAACATTTGAATCTTGGAAATTTGCCGATGATGCAAAAGTTTCAGAAAGAGGAATTACTAATAAAATTCAGTTTGGATTTTGGACGAACTTAGCAAACGACTTTTCTGTGATTTGGAATTACAACAAAACAAACAATACATATGCACGTGTTGACGGTGGGAAACCACACCTTGACAAAAATACCGGAAAACAACTCGAAGCAAAGAATATTGTTATAGTGTTCGCTAAAGAAAGCGCGGCAAATGATGGATACGAAGGTGGACATATTCTTTATGGTTTGACAGGAACGGGAGACGCAATCGTTTTTCAAAACGGTAATGCGATAAAAGCGACGTGGAAAAAAGCAGATCCTGAAACAAGAATGAAGTGGTATGATGAGAATGATAAAGAAATCACGATAGTCCGAGGGAAGGTATTTGTTGAAATACTTCCGATAGGGAATAAGGTGACTTATTAATATCATCATTTGAATTATTTATGTTAGCTGCAGTTATTCCCTCAAAGACGCGGAGAAAAATTCTCGAACTCTTTTTTACCCATCATACTGAGTTCTACTATCTAAGAAATATCGTTCGAGCAGTGGACGAAGAAGTAAACGCTGTGAAGAGAGAACTGGATATTTTGGAGAAAGCAAAAATCCTTTTCAAGGAAAAAAGGCTCAATAAATCTTTTTATACACTCAATAAATCCTATATTTTTTATGAGGAGTTTCTTCGAATTTTCGCAAAGATGAGCTCGTTTCCGGTGGCAGTTCATGAAAATGCACCCCGGCTTGGTAAAATTAAGTTTGCGGCTTTATCCGTCAAATTCATTAAGCAGCTACCAATAAAAAAAGATGAAGTATACTTTCTTCTAGTTGGGATGATAATAATACCCGAAATTGAAGCATTCATAAAGAAAATGGAAGAAAAAAATGGGAGACAAATTGATTATACAGTGATGACAGAAGACGAATTTATCTTCAGGAAACGGAACAATGATCCCTTTTTATGGCGTTTTTTGCGTACTCCAAAAATTATGATTTGCGGTTCTGAAGAAGAACTCATGAAATAACCTATGAACAGTCGTCGAATTATTTATATCGTTCTTCTTATTATTCTTATCGGGCTTTGTCTACCAGAAAATGTGCCGGTAAAATTTAATGTTAATAGATCTAAGGTAAACTTTACTATCAACCCGATTTCGTTAAACGCTTCTATCCTTGGAATACAAATAAAAAAAGAATTTAAGACTAAGCTTGGCCTTGATCTCAAAGGGGGAAGCCACCTTGTCTTTAAAGTGGATACAAAAGGAATAAAATCAGAAGATGTAAAAGATGCCCTTGCATCGGCACGAGATATTATAGAAAAGCGAGTCAATTATTTCGGAGTATCAGAACCTCTTGTTCAGAATATTAAATCCGGTAACGAACAAAGGATAACTGTTGATTTGCCAGGACTTGAAAACGTTTCACAAGCCGTTGCCCTTATCGGCCAAACCGCACAACTTCGTTTTATCGAAGAAGGGCCGATTGATCCAAAAATAGCCACAACGGCCTCGCTACTCGAACGACTTAATAAGGATACGGGTATGACGGGAAAACACGTAAAAAAAGCAGCCGTAGTATTTAATCCAGAGGATGGGAAGCCGCAGGTGTCGCTTACTTTTACTGCAGAAGGAGCAAAGCTATTTGAAGAGGTAACGGGAAGAAATATCGGGAAACCAGTCGGCATTTTCTTGGATTATATGCCAATCTCAGCGCCCACTGTTCAACAAAAAATCGTAGACGGAAGTGCAGTCATAACAGGTTCCTTTTCGACGGATGAAGCAAAAAAACTAGCGATTGCAATCAATTCTGGAGCCCTCCCTCTC
This sequence comes from Patescibacteria group bacterium, assembly GCA_038328135.1. Classification (GTDB taxonomy): domain Bacteria; phylum Patescibacteriota; class Microgenomatia; order UBA1406; family GWC2-37-13; genus JAKBEU01. Next base: position 28,605 of record JBBQLR010000002.1, read on the forward strand.
CCTATTCAGCTTATTGAACAACGAAATATTGGACCGAGCCTTGGTGCGGAAGATATCCAGAAAAGTGTTATCGCTGGAGGCATTGGACTACTGATGGTTTGTATTTTTATGGTTGGGTATTACGGTAAACTGGGAGTTATATCTGTAGCGGCACTCGCACTCTACGGAATGCTTTCATTTGCTATGTTCAGAGCAATTCCAGTCGTTTTGACTTTACCTGGAATAGCTGGATTTATTCTCTCAATTGGTATGGCAGTGGACTCCAATATTCTGATTTTTGAACGAATCAAGGAAGAGCAAAGAAAAGGCAAAGACTTTAAAACCGCAATAAAACTAGGATTTGGACGGGCATTGGACGCTATAAAAGATGCTAATATCACTACTATGCTTGTTGCATTTATATTGTTCAACCCTCTAAATTGGGAGTTTCTTCCTCAATTTGGAATGGTAAGAGGATTTGCACTCACTCTTGGAATCGGAGTAGCCACAAGTCTTTTTACAGGAGTTGTTATTACAAAACGCTTAATTCAAACATTTTATAAAAAAGAAATATGATCCGCTTTCACAGATATACTTGGCTATATGTGACAATTTCAACGATTATTATCGTATTAGGATTATTTTCTATCTTCCGATTTGGATATCGTTACTCGATAGATTTTACGGGTGGATCTACCATGAGTTTTAAGCTGAGCAAACCTGTTCAAACAAAAGACGTGGAAAAAATCCTCACTTCGATGAAGCTCAAAGCCGTTCATATATCAATGCAGGGTAACGTTTTGGACATCCAAACAAATGCACTCACCGATACACAGGAGAAAAAAATACAGGAAGAGGTAATGAAAATCAACAAAACTCAACTAACAACATTGAAGTACGAAACTGTTGGTCCAACCCTTGGTAAAGAAACAGGGCAAAAAACGATAATAGCTGCAATACTAGCGATTTGTGGCATTTTGATTTATATGAGCTTTTCTTTCAAGAATTTCAATTTTGCACTTGCTGCAGTGCTCGCCACAGTTCATGACTTTTTTGTATTATTAGGTACGTATTCTATACTCTCTTATTTCTTTGGAGCGGAATTTGATCTCATGTTTGTTACTGCACTCCTCACAACGATGTCATTTTCCGTACATGACACGATTGTCATCTTCGATAAAATTCGGGAATATCTTAAGACATCCAACAAAAGTAGTTCAATAGAAGACTTGTCAGACAAAGCTATTAGTGAAACAATGGTTCGTTCAATCAATAATTCGCTCACGATTTTCTTTATGCTTTCCGCTCTTCTTCTTATGGGAGGGGCAACAATCCGATTCTTTATTGCTGCATTATGGATTGGGACAGTGACGGGAGCATATTCCTCCCCATTCGTAGCTACACCTTTGTTGATTTTGCTTGAGAAGAGGAAAAAAGAATAATCAATCGCAATGAAAATCCATACCTATACGCTCGGGGAGCTTCAGGCAAACTGCTATCTTATTGAAGAAGAGGGGAAAGCCCTTATAATAGACCCAGCTGATGACGCCAGCTTTCTTTTGGAGGAAGTACAAAGGAAGAATCTCGAGTTGGTTGGGCTTTTCGCTACACATGGTCATTTTGACCACGTGATGGCAGTAGGGGAGATACAGATGAGCTTTGACGTCCCTTTATATATCCACAAAAAAGACAAATTTCTCATAGATAGACTGGAAAGTACTGCAGAGCATTTTCTTGGCCACAAACAAATCATCATCCCCCCGACCAACATACACTATATTTCTTCGGATGAATTTCAAATTTTAAATTCCAAATTTCAAATTTTCCATACCCCCGGCCATACGCCAGGTGGAGTCAGTTTTTATTCCCCTGGAGAACAAGCCATTTTTACTGGGGATACATTGTTTGCAGGAGCAATTGGGAGAACTGATTTATCATATAGTAATAAGACAGATTTATGGAGCTCGCTGAGAGTAATTCTTGCTCTTCCTGAAGAAACCGTTATCTATCCGGGACATGGAGAGTCAACATATATCGGAGAAGAAAAAGATATAATTCAACCTTGAGAAAGCGCAGTAAGGAGTGCATCTCGTTCATTTTTTAGTTCTCCGCTGATTACTTTCTCAAAAAGGCTGTCTAAAATATTTCCAACTTCTTTACTTGGTTTAATATTTTTTATTTTCATCACATCGAGTCCATTAATCTTTAAATCTTTTACCGTAAACGGCTCTTTTTGCACCTCAATAATTCGTTTCTTGAAGAGATCCAATCGCCATGATGTTGGGGTTGACCCTGATCCTACGCGATCTGCTGTACGAAGGTCTAACATATCTTGGATATATTCCTTTCCGACGTCTCGTATAAATCTCCGTACTGCTTTATCAGTTTGATCTTCGATAACGGTGAACTGATGAAACTCAATTAATCGGATGAACTTTGTTTTTTGTTCATTCGATAAACGAAGTCTCTCAGCGATTTTTTTAGCTTGTATTGTCCCCACTACTTCGTGATTGTAAAAAGTAATAAGCTGTGACTCTTCATCCTTATGAAAAGTCCCCACTTTACCGATATCGTGTAAAAGTGCGGCTAGTCTGGTGATTGGATCTGGTGACGGACAGTTTTTTAAAGCCATTATCAAATGAGTTCCTACATCATAGATATGATGTCGATTTGGGCTTTTTTGAGGAATAGCAAAACAAACGTCCAATTCCGGCAAGATAAATTTTAGTATACCAGTGCTTTTTAGAAATAATATTCCCTCTGAAGGGTGGTCACTCCCGACTATTTTAAGAAGTTCATCGCGGATACGTTCCCATGAAATCTTTGTAATAAGCTCGCTGTTTCGAGTCATTGCATTCATTGTTTCTTCATCGATTAAAAAACCAAGCTGAGAAGCGAATCGAATTCCCCTCATAAGTCGTAGAGCATCCTCTTGAAAGCGGGTGTCAGGGACCCCCACAGCGACAATCCTCTTTTCTTCGATGTGTTTTTTACCATCGAATAAGTCAGTAATCTCAGTCCCATCATAGGCCATGGCATTTACGGTAAAATCACGTCGTCCAAGATCCTCTGAAAGTGTTTTTGCCCAGGCTATTATTTCAGGATGTCTATTATCCTGATAATTCGATTCTTTTCGATATGGAGTGATTTCAAACAAAAAATTGTTGGATTTCACCGTCACTGTTCCATAAACATTGTGATAGAAATTGTCTGGAAACAGTTTTTGGATTTCTTCAGGTGATGCATTGGTTGTAAAATCCCAGTTAGTTACCTCTTTACTCAACAGAAGATTACGGACAGCACCTCCAACCACGTACACCTCAAATCCGTTTTTACGGATACTATTCATAAACTCAAGAACGGAAGGTGGAAGAGGCTTCATACTTCTATTATACTCAAGCCAAGAGCCTTGAGTATGTCTATATTCTTCTTATCCGGCCCCTTCCCTTCAAATCCCGGGGTTTCTATAATAAAGGGGAGGTTGGAGGTTCGTTTGTCATGGACAAGAAGCTTAAATGGGGCTAACGTAAGGGAGCCTGCCCCGATATTTTCATGTCGGTCCCGCCCTGAATTAAACGGATCTCGACTATCATTTATATGTAAAACAATCAGTTTATGTATCCCTATTTTTTTGTCGAACTCATTGAAAAATAGATCCATTTTAGCTTTGGTCGAAAGTTCATATCCGGCTGAAAAAAGGTGGCATGTATCGAGGCAAACTTTCAGTCGTTCATTATTTACATCATTCAGAATGGATGCTATTTCATCGATATTTTGCCCAATCTTTTTATTCCCGGCGTTTTCTATTATTAAAAAAGTATCTTGCGGTGTATGAGCTAACACTTCATTGATATTGTTAATGAGAGCGCTGTATTTTCTATCTTGAGACACATCCCACATTGCGGGAACGTTCCCTTTGAATGAACCGATATGCACAATACTGCCAATTATTCCAATTTGGGAAGCAACATTGAGCTCCGCTATTAAGGATTTTTTTGACTCTTCCCCAATTCGTCCGTCATCTGCGAGATTGATAAGATAAGATGCATGAAAAAAAACATCTGTTATTTTAAGCCTTTTTTTCGTATCTAAGAATAATTGTTTCGATTCATCTGTGATCGTAGCTCTATTCCATCCGCGGGGGGAGGCTGAAAAGATCTGTAAGCAATTTCCTCCAATGGCGTTAACTCTTTCTAAAGCCTTATCATATCCTCCAGCTATCGAAAGATGTGCTCCTATTTTCATATTAATTTCGTAAAAATTTCAATAATTCTTTTTTTAATATTTTCTGCAAAAGGGAGGCTTTTCATTTCATTTATGCTTGAAATCCATTTATATTCTGTCAATTTATTTTCAAGTATTACCGTCTGACTGAGAGCCTTGCAAAGGAAATGCTCTGCATGGAACATTTTATCCTGGTCGGGAAAAACATCCTCACCGATCCACTGAATAGAGTCGATTTGAAGGCCAACTTCTTCATTGACTTCGCGTCTCAACCCAGTGAGAATTGGTTCGGAAGGGTATATTTTCCCTCCTGGAATTGTCCATAACCCCGCATCTATCTGTTCTTTTGGCGATTTTTTTACTACCAAAAGATATCCATCTTTATTAAATATGAAAGCTCCAACTGAGAGAATCAATGTATATTTCTCGTACATTTCACTAGTATATCAAAAATACCCCTTGACTTAATTTAGCAGAGTTGGTATATTATTGCTAATATGGATGATTTAACTGCAAGACAGTTGGAAATATTAAAAGTGATAATTCAAGAACATACGGATACAGGTGAACCTGTTGGGTCTGAAATTTTGGAAAAAAAGTATAAGCTAGGTGTTTCACCAGCCACAATCCGAAATGAAATGGTGATTTTGGCCAAAAAGGGATATATCGTGAAGTCACATTTTTCCTCCGGCAGAATTCCATCCCCAAAAGGGTTCCGCCTCTATATCAATAAGATAATGAAACAAAAAGATATGTCAACGGCTGATGAAGTGGCATATAAAAATAGTGTATGGGATGAACGGGGAGAAATGCATAAACTTCTGACGCAAGCAACGAGAGTACTTGCTCACAGAACTGGTCTTGTATCGCTTGCAACAACAAATACAGGAGACATTTACTTTGCAGGGCTTGCGAATTTACTTAACATCCAGGAGTATATTGACCGAGAGATGGAGCGACAGGTGTTCCAACGATTGGAACAAATGGAATATTGGGAAAGGTTATTAAGCAAATTCGGGGCAACGGAAAATCATGATATTTATTTTGTTCTTGGGGACGAAGGGTATGCAGATCCCATTTATGATTCGTGTGCGAGTATTTTCGGGGAATTTGAATCAAATAACATAAAAGGAATCATCGGAGTAGTTGGTCCAAAACGAATGCATTATGATCTTATCGCACCGCAGATTAAATACTTTTCAACATTATTGGAAGAGATGATGAGAGAACAGAAGTTAGGGGTAAGTATATAGTAGTTTCGCCCAAAGGGCGATGGACCTTTGTTCCAAGTAATTATAAATTTTACGATGACGATGAAAAATAATACAGACAAACCTGAAAATCAAAAAATCGAGACAGAGAGATCAGAAATAGAGGAAGTTGAGCAAGTAGAAAAAGAAGTAAAAGAATGTAAGAACAGTGAGGAGCTGTCAAAACAAGTCGATGAGTACAAAACAAAGTACCTCCGGGCAATCGCAGATTACCAAAATTATGAGCGTCGTGTACTGGATCAGCGAATCGAGTGGACTAAAAATGCAAATAAAAATGTGATTCTCAAGTTGTTGTCATTTCTTGATGATCTTGAACGAGCGGAAGTATTTGTAAAAGATCCCAATTTAGTTCTTATAAAAGATTCATTCAATAAAATGTTGAAAAACGAGGGACTAGAGGAAATCGAAGTTTTGAATAAGCCATACGACCCGTATACGGCAGAAGTCATCGACATGAAAGAAGGAGATGAAGATAATATAGTATTGAATGTCTTAAAAAAAGGGTACACATATAACGGTCAGTTATTAAGAGTTGCACAAGTAACCGTTTCAAAGAAAGTAGAGAAGAAAGTTATAAGTTAAAATTTTTTATTAATTATATTTTTTAAACTATGTCAAAAGTAATAGGTATCGATCTCGGTACAACAAACTCATGTGTCTCAGTTATGGAAGGTGGAAAACCAAAAGTGATCTATTCTCAGGAAGGGAGAAACACCATTCCTTCAGTTGTTGACCCAATTAAACGAGTTGTCGGAGATGTGGCAAAACGACAGATGGTAATTAATCCTAAAAACACCATATTTTCGGTAAAACGATTGATGGGAAGACGGTTTAACGACCCATCAGTGGCGATTGATAAGAAATGGCTTCCCTATACAATTAAAGAGGGGCGTGATGGAATGGCTGATGTTGAAGTAGATGGAAAAACATTTACTCCACAAGAAATTTCCGCTCAGATTTTACAAAAAATCAAAGTTGATGCAGAAAGCTATTTGGGTGAAAAGGTCGAAAAAGCAGTAATCACGGTTCCAGCCTACTTTGATGATGCGCAGCGACAAGCGACAAAACAAGCGGGTGAAATTGCGGGACTTGAAGTAGTTCGTATCATCAATGAACCCACCGCCGCTGCACTTGCATACGGGCTTGATAAACAACATTCCCACACAATTGTCGTTTACGATTTGGGTGGTGGAACGTTTGATGTAACTGTTCTTGAACTTGGGGAAGGCGTATTTCAAGTAAAGGCAACGAATGGTGATACTCATTTGGGAGGAGATGACTTTGATAAAGTGATACTAGACTTCCTTGCAGATGAATTTAAAAAAGATAGTGGCGTAGATTTACGACTCGACAAACAGGCTCTTCAACGATTAAGAGATGCTGCAGAAAAAGCCAAGATAGAGCTTTCTACATCATTGGAAACTGAAGTGAACTTACCGTTCGTAACTGTGAAAGATGGACAACCACTTCACTTGGTAGTAAAAATTACCCGAGCAAAGCTTGAACAGTTGGTCGGAGGGTTGATTGATAAGACGTTCGAACCAGTGAAAGCATGTTTGAAGGATGCAGGAATTGATGTATCAAAGATCAACGAAATAGTGATGGTTGGAGGTATGACTCGTATGCCAAAAGTGTATGACAAGGTGAAGGAATTTTTTAATCATGAGCCAAACAGAAGTGTGAATCCTGATGAAGTAGTGGCAGTTGGTGCTGCAATCCAAGCGGGCATATTAACTGGAGAAACAAAGGATGTCGTGTTGCTTGACGTGACACCGCTTACGTTAGGAGTTGAGACGTTAGGAAGCGTATCCACTCCTCTTATCCAAAGAAATACAACCATCCCCACATCCAGATCCGAAATATTCTCCACAGCTGGAGATAACCAAACACAGGTGGAGATTCACATTTTACAGGGAGAGCGACCATTAGCTAAGGATAACAAGTCGCTTGGACGATTCATTCTCGATGGAATACCTCCTGCTCCTCGTGGAGTTCCTCAAATCGAAGTAGCTTTTGATATTGATGCAAGTGGCATAGTCACGGTAACAGCAAAAGATAAAGCAACTGGGAAAACGCAAGCGATAAAGATAACAGGGTCAACTGGACTTACGAAAGACGAAATAGATAAAATGAAGGTTGAAGCGGAGCAAAATGCAGAAAAAGACAAGGATGAAAAAGAAAAGATCGAAGTGAAGAATAAAGCGGATAATCTCATTTATACTGCTGAAAAATCCCTTAAGGATGTTGGCGATAAAGCACCAAAAGAATTGAAGGAAGCAGTGGAGAAAAAGATAAAAGATTTGAAAGACGTTACCGAAAAGGGAGATAAGGCCGACATAGAGAAAAAAACATCTGAATTATCTGATGAATTGCAAAAGATCGGGCAATATATGTATAAAAAAGATGAAAAAGCTCCAGATGCAAGTCCAGAAGGAGCAGGAACGGGAGATAAAAAAGAAGAAGCAAAACCATCAGAAGAAAAGAAAAATGTAGAAGAAGGACAAGTGGTTAGCTAAGATGACTATAATTCTGGAATCAGAAAAACGACATCCCGAAATATTTTTCGGGATTTCGTTTTTGTAAAGAAGTGGTAAAATAGATTTCCGTTATATATTGATGGTGAATGGTTGAATATGGATTATTACGAATTACTTGGGCTTAAAAAAGGTGCAACGGAAGCAGAAATAAAAGCTGCATATAGAAAACAAGCCCTCAAATGGCATCCAGATCGAAACAAGGCTCCCGATGCTGCTAACAAATTCAAGGAAATAAATAAAGCATACGAAGTACTCGCAGATACACAAAAACGTGAAATGTATGATCAATATGGAAAAGAGGGGTTTGAAAGGGGAGGATTCGGGAGTCATTCTCGAAGTGGTTCAGCAGGTCAACAGCAACAAGGTCCTTTTTCCTATACCTATTCTTCAAATGGAGGCGGTCAAAGCCCTTTTGAAGGAGTGGATTTTGGAGGAAGCGACCCATTTGAAATATTCGAGCAGTTTTTTGGATTTGGCGGGGCGGGAGGAGCTAGAAGTAAAAAACGACGAGATTTATATCAAATGGAACTTTCATTCCAAGAGGCCGTTCATGGAGTTTCAAAAGAAACAGCAATCAAAGGAAGTAGTCGCACAATAAAAATACCTGCAGGAGTAGATGATGGAATGAAAATAAGATTCGATGATTTTGACGTCTTGGTAAGAGTCCGTTCGGATGCTAAATTCAGAAGAGAGGGACAGGATGTATATGTAGAGAAAAAAATTTCATTCCCGCTTGCTGCATTAGGTGGAGAGTTGGCTGTGGAAACTCTTGAAAGCCCTGTTACTCTGCGCGTGCGTCCTGGCACGAAAAGTGGAACTACTGTGCGGCTTCGAAGTCACGGAATTGTTTACCCACAACAAAATCGTAAAGGAGATTTGTATGTAATTTATACAATTGAAGTCCCTGAACGATTGTCATCAAAGTCGAAAAAACTCTTGGAAGAGTTGCAGAAAGAATTGTCCTGATATACAATAGGGTTTCAGCAATACAATATTATTATTTAAAAGAATCACATGAAAACCAGTGCAGGAGCTTTAAAAAAGGGAGAATTTATTAAACATCTTGACACCATTTGGCAAGTGCAAAAGGCAGATTTTTACTCTCCCGGAAAAGGCTCTGCTCTCATGAAAGCTCGCATAAAGAATCTCATTACTCATAAAAATATCGATTACGCTTTTAAATCAAATGAAAGTGTAGACGTTTTAGACGTGTCTTGTATTGAGATGGAATATTTATATAAAGATCAGGAAAATGTATATTTCATGGACCAGAGAACGTATAATCAATATACACTCGCGGTATCCATTGTAGGAGATGTGGCGAAATTCATGAAGGAGGGTAATGGATATTACGTATATATGTACGATGATAAACCCCTTACGATGAGACCACCAACCTCAGTAAAATTCAAAATAGTTGAAACTGAAGACGCCGTAAAAGGAGATACCGTTTCTGGGGCAAAGAAAGCAGCAAAAGTCGAGACGGGCGTAACTGTTATGGTCCCACTATTTGTTAAAGTCGGCGATATGATAACCGTTAATCCAGAAACAGGAGAATATGGAGAACGGGTAAAAGAATGATATTTAGATTTATATTATGCTCTCTGTCGGAAAACTTCTGAAGGATGCTCGTGAGCGAAAAAAGCTGTCTCTTCGTGACGTGGAAAAGAGCATAAAAGTACGTGAACAATTCATTCGTGCACTTGAGGAAGATAGATGGGATTTGTTTACATCCCGCATATACGTTACTGGGATACTAAAAAATTATTCTCGTTTTTTGGGACTGGATGAGCGTAAGATACTTGCATTTTTCAGACGCGAATACGAACGAATAGAGGAAATAAAATTCAAAGAAAAAGTTTCCACTTCCTACCTGTCATCTGATTCAAAAAAAACGATTATCGTGGGATTTGTATTTGTATGTATTCTTCTCGCTGCATATTTTTCCTATCAGTTATTCCAATATTTTAGACCTCCTTCTATCCAAATTTTGTCCCCCAATACTACGACTTTTAAAAGAGAACTAGTAGTAAAAGTAGTAGGAAAAACGGAAAAGGAAGCGGTCGTAACTATCATGGGTGAACGGATATATCAGAATAAAGAGGGAATATTTGAATACACCATGCCACTTAAACAAAAAGAGAATAATCTTTCAATAGAGGTTGTGGGAGCTAATGGAAAGACTACTATATTGAAAAAAGTATTTATGCGGACGCAATAAATTTCTGAATTTCACGTATTGAAGTGAGGTGAGTATGGTCAAGTGGGTTCATGCCCAGTCGTTTTGCTTCTTTTGAAGTCTTTACTCCTAAATAACCTGATCGGATTTCGCCTAGAAGGCCCACTTCTCCAATAAAAACTTGATTTGCTTTAACCGTTTTTGAAAGTACCGAAGAATAGAGGGCTGCGATTATGCCAACATCTGCGAGCGGGGAAGTGATTCTAATACCCCCGACAACATTGAAATAGATGTCATAACTATCGAGTTTAAGATTGAGGTATTTTTTGGCTATCGCGATGAGTAATTGGACACGATTAAAGTCTATTCCTTTCGCAACACGGCGGGGCATTGAGAGAGATGTTGGAACCGCAAGCGCTTGAACTTCAAGGAACATTGGTCTATTTCCCTCACAAATGCCCACAATAGCTTTACCCACTTCTTTTTTCGATGAATCCGCGAGAAGCGCAGTTGCCGAGTTTACTTCATTCAATCCATTTTCCTTCATTTCAAATACGCCAATCTCGTCGATCGATCCAAATCTATTTTTTGAAGATCGAAGAATCCGAAACGGGGAAGCAGCATCCCCTTCAAGGGATAACACACAATCGACCATATGCTCGAGTGTCTTTGGCCCGGCTAAGTCCCCATCCTTTGTTACATGACCAATAACAAGAAATGGAATCCCGCTTTTTTTAGCAAATGGAATCACGCGATTCATTACTTCTTTAATTTGGTTTATGCTTCCTGGTGGTGTTTCAACGTCATCAGTGTACAGCGTTTGGATGGAGTCAAGAATAACAAATTGCGCGGTTTTTTGTGTTTCTATTCCAGATAGAATTTTATCAATATTTGCCTCATCGGAAAATAATATATGTGCTATATCTGCTTTCAACCGCTCAGCTCTATGCTGGACTTGGTCAAGCGATTCTTCGCCTGATACGTAAATTGCAAGACTTTTTTTAATGATTTGAAGAAGGAGTGTGGATTTGCCGATACCCGGCTCTCCCGAAAGGAGAACCACTTCTCCACGAGTAAGGCCTCCACCTAGCACTCGATCAAATTCAAACATGCCCATCGATTGTCTACTAGACTTTGATTTATCGATTTTCTTCAGTTGAGAGAATTGAGTAGGAGTGGCTTTTCTTCTCGTAATTTGTGTCTCTTCCTTTTTTTGTTGAAGTGTGTTCCACTCTCCACAGCCGGGACACTTTCCAATCCAGGAAGCTGCGCCGTATTGACAAGAAGAACATATAAAAAAAGCCATAGTTACATTTTTTGAACTGTTTGTATTCCGAGCAAATTTAGACCATGTTTGACAATAGATGCCACTGCCTTTGTAATGGTAAGACGTATATATTTTTGGTTAGGCTCCGCCTTTAGTATAGGATTCTTTTGGTAGAACAGGTTATATTCTTTTGATAATTCATAGAGATAACTTGCAATGATGTTTGGCGATAATGTCGATGCTGCTTTATACACTTTATCGGTATATTGGTAGATAAGTCGCAACATAAGTTTTTCATCAGGAGAAATGTCTTTTGGATACTGTCCCGAATTTTCTGTTTCTTTTGCTAAGATACTTTGTGTGCGGACATATGTGTAGAGGATATAGGGAGCGGAATTTCCCTCAAGGGAAATACTCTCATCTATATCAAACGCAATTTGGGTATTTGTTGAATTTTTAAGAAATGAATACTTCACTGCTGCAACAGCAAGAGTTTCAACGATATCATTCGCATTCTCAAATTTTTCCAAAATCTTTTTCTTGATTTCATCCAGTAACCAAGATGCTTCAATTACATTACCCGTTCTGGACGACATCTTACCCTCCTTCAACTTTACCCATTCATAGGCAAGGTGAAATTGTTTATTCCCGAATTTTTCTTTATCCAATAATTCTTCGACTTTAAACGTTATTTTAAAGAAGCTGGTTTGTTCTGGTGTAACGACATGGATGCATTTATCGAGTTTTCCAAAATCGCTAAATTCTTTTGCAGCAAGCCCTAATTCTTTTCCTTCATACGTGGGGTACCCAAGGCTGTTTATAAATACTCTTGTATCCAAGCCATACTGTTCTCCTTTAAAGACAACAGCTCCCTCGCTTTTTTCAAGGATTCCTTTTTCAAGAAGTTTTTTTGAGGTTTTTAATCCCTGTTCATGTACTTCACTTTCAAAATAACAACGATCAAAGTGGGAATAAACACGTTTATATATTTCTTCGTAATACTGTAAGCTCCAAGCTCTTGTAGTTGTCCAGAGCTCTGTTATTTCAGGAGAGTCTTTTTCATAAATATGCTTATTTATGACAATTATTTCCGCTTTTGAAGCTTCATCTGATTCGTAGGCCGTCTGACCTTCTGAATATCCCCTTCCAAGCAATTTTATTTTTTCTTGCAGCGAAAGAGCTTCAAATAAGGATTTTCCATCTTTTTCAATCATTTTTTTTATTCCCCAGAGACATTTTGCGATATGAAGGCCAACATCTCCCTGATAATTAGTCCGGACAACGGTATTTCCAACGGCGGAAAGCATTCTCACGACTGATTCACCAGTAGAAATATTTCGTAAATGGCCGATATGGAACAATTTATGAGTATTGGGATGTGCAAACTCTACCATCGCTTTTTTTTCACTACCATAATAAAAAGTTTGAATAGCAAATATATTATTTACAGCCTTTTCAAGAGGTGTGATTAGCTCTTTTTTAGATAGCCAAATATTGATAAATCCAGGCTTAAGAACCTGAATCGATTCAATATACTCATTCGGCTTTATTTGAGATTTAATTTTTTCTGCTAGTTCAAGAGGGTTTTTCTTTAATTGTTTTGCTAGTATGAGGGCAATATTCGTCGAGAAATCCCCAAACTGAAGTTGGGGAATACTGATAGGTACTTCACCTGAAAAATCGATTTGGTTTTTTAGGATAGCTTTTGTAACTAGTTCTTTGATTTTCAATTCCATATTTTGTATATCATATCACAATTCGGTGATACATTTTTTTATAATCTCGCATAATAACTGTAAGTCTATAACGGCAACCTGTTCTTCTGTAGTATGAGGTTTTTTGATTCCATCAGTCAGATTAACGGTTTCTATTCCCTGTGCATTTAAAACATTTGCATCGCTAATCCCTGAATGCATAAAAAATGTAGTATTTATGTTCAATTTCGTAAATACCTCGGAAATAGATTCGATAAATAGAGCATCTTTCTCATGGGTATACCCAGCACAGAATCCGGATAGTTTAAAATCTACTCCAGCTCCAGTTTTTTTCGCCTGAGTATGTGCAATTGTTTTTATATTCTGAATATGTTTATTAAATAATAGCTCACTATAGCTTCTTACTTCACCCTGAATTTGGATGAGATTTGGTACTATATTTATTCCCGCTCCTCCTTTTATAAGTCCAATATTTACAGTCGTTTCTCCTGCATCGAGATTGCCAACTGGAATTTGTACCATGGCTTCGAAAGCGGGCATGAAGGCATTGATACCCGTATCCGGTTTGGAGGAATGGGTTGATATTCCGGTAAATTGGAGGTCGAAATTGGTGATGAAAGGAGATCTAAGCACGATACCGCCCAACGGGTTTGCACTGTCGAATATCAATGATTTCTTTGATTGAATTAAATCAAATTGAAAAAATTCAACACCACCACCAGTTTCCTCTTTCACTGTAAAAAGAAGTTCAATCGCACGATTGTTTGTGGTTGTTTCAAGCGCGCACAAAAGGGAGGCTATGAAAGCTTTATTATCCGCCCCCAAAATTGTTTTCCCATCAGATGTAATTACTCCGTCTTTAACGATTGGATTTATATTCTCTCCCGGTTGGACCGTGTCCATATGTGCACAAAGTAATAGAGGTTCGCCATTCGCATTATTTTTAGCTAAAATATTTCCAACAGTATCGATTTGAAATGTAAAATCATGTGTTGTTAACCAATTTTGCAAATAAACGCTCATAAGTCCTTCTTTTCCTGAAGGACTGGAAATTTTGACGAGTTCGATGAATTGTGATGTGATATCCATATAGTTAATAGTAACTTATGGCGAATATAAAACGGGTTCATAAATGAAAATGGTTGATTCTGGCTCCCAGCCATCAAGGACATCAATACCCAGCTCAGCCAATGCTTTTTCTCTTTCCACAATTCTCCATTGGAGTCGTTTAAACACATGAAGAGAAGCCACATTGTCAATTGTCACTACTGCTATTCTTTTAATTCCTGGGTACATTGAATTGCTGTCTTCAACCATTTGAGTTACTAATGCTCCCCCTAATCCTCTTCCTTGTTCTGCAGTATCCACAACGAGACTTCCGATTTCAACGCAGACAGGAACGGTATTTCCATTATAAATATCATCAAAATGTTCAGGCACTTCCGCCATTGCCCCTTTTTTTATTTCACACATATCATTTGACCCGACTACCCATGGAGACATCTTCACATAACCCGTGAGGGTATCCATATGATTTGTGGCAACAAGCGCATGTCCGGTTTCAATCGCGAATTGGAGGTTTTGAATAGGTGGTTGGAATGTATGTTCTCCACCCAATCTGAATAATAATTCAGAAGCCTGGGTTGCCCATCCTAATTTTGTATTGGGGTTTTGTGAATTCATCGATTCATGACTGAGAACCGAAATATGATGAGCAAAACCCTTATTATCAATCTCCGCCATAGGTATATTATTGAATTATTTCTCGATACATTTTGTAACTTCTATAAGTAAATCTTGTTCTGCCTTAAGAAAATTATTCTCCTGTGTTTTATTCCATGATTCCAATCCTTTTAATTCTTTTTTCAATTTTTTATTGATTTTTAGAACATGTGTTGGTCCGGCAGTACCATCATATTGATATTGTTCTAATGCGTTATTTACGTCGAAAACCTCTTCGATAAACTTCTGCTCAATAGAAATAACACTTCCAGTAAGCTGTTTGACGGCAATTTCAACTACTTGATTATCAATCAAAGAGATATCACCCTTGACGATCCCTACAGATTTTCCGACAATCTTATGTGCTGTTCTGAAGGGGATTTTATATTTTTTTACCAGTTCATCAGCCAATTTTGTTGGGAGGGTAGATACGACCCCTGCTTTCATTACTTCCGGATTAGCCTTTAACTTGGATATCATATCTCCAACTATCAAAACGGTATTTACCGATTCTTCTAGAGACGATAGTATAGCTATTTTACTTTCAGCACTATCTCTATTGTAACCGGATGGAGTCCCTTTCATAGCGATAAGAGCGTGATTTAGATTGGCAATTAATTTTGCACTTTTACCCTTTATTTTTTCTGCAATATCGGGGTTCATTTTCTGTGGCATTATAGATGATCCTGTTGTAAATTCTTCTGAGATTGCAATATAATTTAATTCAGGAAGACTCCAAATGATAATATCTTCCATCATTCTCGATAAAATAGTCAGAAATAATGTGAGTTGACTTATAATTGCAGCATCTTCAATTCCTCTGTTATTTATTGCACTCAATGCATTGTTGAATGGTTTGGAAAATCCAAGTAAATTTGCTGTCATCTCGGTATTAATTTTCCAATTCACCCCATATGAAGCTCCAGCACCAAGAGGAC
This sequence comes from Patescibacteria group bacterium, assembly GCA_038328135.1. Lineage (GTDB taxonomy): Bacteria > Patescibacteriota > Microgenomatia > UBA1406 > GWC2-37-13 > JAKBEU01. Next base: position 44,437 of record JBBQLR010000002.1, read on the forward strand.
AGGAATCATAGACTTCACATGTGTATATCAATAGCTTATGAATACTGAGAATCTGATCTAAATATGATTGCCACCAAAAACCGAAAGAGGAGGGCATTGCCCCTCTCATATGGGTAAATCCAGGCATAACCGTATATGAGTATTTCTCCGCTTTTTCCCACAGAATAGTTTCAAAGTGTATTAATCCATTAAAAAAATCGAACAAATATTTTTTTGTGATTAATTTTTGATCAGTAACTGTTTGGTCATTTCTACTTCTTCCAATATGGAACCATTCGGCGTCATCACCGATAAGCTTTGTCAATTTACTTTCAACATTTTCATGAACGTCACCAATCTGTGGGTCGACTATTTGACCACTCTTGGCTATTGGTAAAAGATTTAACAGACCTTGCAGTATTTTTTTAGTGCTTTTTTTTGGGACAATTCCGCACTTCGCCAACATTACATTATGAGCCATTGTTTCCAATAGATAATAGGACGCAATTTTGTTTTCAATTACTGTCATTGCTGGGTCCATAATAAATTGATCTGTTTTTTGAGAGGGCCCTTGGTTATAAATCCCCCCATAGATTTTGTTGTTTGACATAGTCTTGGTATAGTGAACTGGTAATCATTCCCTTCATATCAATAATAGTTTCAGGATGATCCGTCTCACCCTCCTGAGCCGCCAACATATTAGGAACGTAAGATGGGCGTTTTATAATAGTTCCACCATAAGACAATAATATACGTAGAGGCATGGGATTATCAGAGGAACATACCGCAAATAGATCGGCTTGAGGATCAAATTTGTCGTGGTATGCCTTAATCGCCCCAACTAACGCTAAAGTACCATAGCCCTTACCTCCACTAGAAGAAAACCAAGTGGAGAATTCGTACCCCAGAACATCACCCTCCGTTGCCACATAGGGGTACAATTTTGCAAAAGCCATCAATTGGCTATCGACCATTACTGCAGAGGCTAAGCCTTCTTTCATAAACTCTATGAGTTTTTCTTTCGTTTGTTTTACCATGTGACCAGACGCAACATGAGAGGCTAGTATGGGTAACGCTTGATTAGCTATAAGTTGTTTATGCGCATGGGGAACCGTCTGTATAGCTTTTCCAGCATATATAGTCGTACACATCTTAACAATTTTTTGTTTGTTTTTCATTGTAGACTCCCTCCTTTTGTTGATTTTTTTGCTGCGATTACTGACTGCAATCCATAGAGCTTTACAAATCCATTCACCTCTTCTTTTGTCCATGATTTACTTTGAGCATACTGAGCCACTTTTGGATCGATAAGGGACTGAGGAGTCAATACTGATACAGGTAGTGCATTGCCATATTCTAGTTTCATCAGTACTTTCCCCGTGACTTTCTTTTGTTGTGAAGTAATAAATGCCTTCAGATCCGTAACAAATGGATTATAGAATTTTCCATTATAAATATATTCAGTCAGTTCTTTGTCGATAGACTCACCAAAATATATCTGTGGTTTTGCCAAGACATATTGTTCGAGGGCTTTATGGGCTTTTATGAGGAATAAGAGGCCAGGAGCTTCAAAGACAAGATGGCCTTTAATACCAATCATGCAGTCACCGGTATAATATTCTTTACCAAAGCCGTATTTCCCAACCTCGGTATTGAGTATATCTAGAATGGTCCATCCCTCCATGGATTTTCCATTTAGTTTGTAAGGAACCCCTTCCTGGAAATCAATTTCAAAATACTCTTGTTTATCTGTTTTTTCACCAGTTACCCAGCTAAACATATTCTGTTCCGGTTCACAGTTTTCGTCAATTTCAGAACCAGAATAGGTAATACCGGCAAGACTCACATTAATACTATATTTTTTATGAGTTGCACTCACGTTATACCCTTTTTTAGCTAGATATTGCTTTTCTTCTTCTCTATTACCGCCCATGTCCTTAATCGGTTCAATTATTTCAATATCCGGAGCAAGAATTTTTGCCGTGATATTGAAGCGAATTTGATCGTTGCCCATACCTGTATTGCCATTAGCGATGGCTTGTGCTTTTTCCTTCTTGGCAATTTCAACGCATTTTTCAACGATATGATAACGCTGAGATGAGACTATATTTGGATAGAAGCCTTCATACAAGCCATTGGATTTAATAATCCAAGACAGCATCGAATCAAAGTAGTATTTTTTTGAGTCGATTTGATAATGTTTTATTGCCCCCAATTGCTTTGATTTTTGCGCTATCTCCTCTTTTTCTGCATGGGAAAAGCCACCAGAATCCACTGTTACAGTAATAACCTCAAATCCTTTATCCATAAGATAAGGGACGCAGAAACTCGTATCTAGGCCGCCTGAAAATGCTAAAATGACTTTTTTTTGATCTTTATTTTTTTTCATAAGTGTATAAATGTTGTTAACCCAAAAAAAATCCCCCGTAAATTGCGGGGGTGAGTAGTAGTGAAAGGGTTATTTATTTTGCAGAACAATACCTACTACTCTCCCTGGAGCTTCGCCTTAAGCAAGTGAATTGGGATGTACTAATAGATATCATAAATGTCATTTTACAGAATAGTCCTATAATTGTCAAATTATTTTCGGGGCTTTGTAAAACACTTGTCTTGAGGGAAATGAAGAACTACAATATGAATGTATGAAAGGGAAGTTAAAGTTTATTGCTGTTTTAAGCATCGCATTTGTCGCCTTTGTGCTGATTAAGCTTTTCTTTGATATAGCCTCAAAAAAAGAGGGAAGACTACAGGTTTTTTCACGGCCCAGTGCGGCTGTTTTTGTTGACAATGTGATGAAAGGTAATACGCCGTATGTAAATACATTTAAAGAGGGTGAATATCTCCTTAAAATCGTTCCTGATGGTGTGGCTACCTCAGCTGCATCATGGCAGAAAAAAATATCTATATTTTCCGGAGCTCTCACCTATGTCGACGTGCAGCTGGAAAGCACTGATATTTCCACATGGGCAGACTTGTATTGGTTAACGAAATTAGGCGGATTTAGCTCGGCAAGTGGGCTCACCATAGAGACGGAGCCATCTGGTGCTTTACTATATATCGATAATGATGAAAAAGGGGTATCCCCTCTCACGTTGGAAAACGTATCGCAGGGAAGTCATGAATTGTCTGTATTTATGCCGGGATTCAGCAGAAGATCAAAGAAAATAAATATAAGCCCTGGGTTTCAACTGCATGGATATATTAAGCTTGCTCTTGACCCCAGCCAAAAGTCCCAATACTCAATAATAGAACCCTCTCCAATCGCAACTGCTTCAGCTTTAGTTAAAGAACCAGCAAATACCGTTCGTATCCTTGACACACCAACAGGTTGGCTTCGCGTACGAAATGAGCCTACTCTTGAAGGAAGTGAATCCGCACGAGTTAACCCTGGTCAGCGATTTGAACTACTTGAAGAGCAGGCAGGATGGTATAAAATCAAGATAGATTCAGCTGTGCAAGGATGGATTTCTTCCCAATACGCAGAAAAAAAGTAACCTTATTTCTTCCAAATAACCTTGTTATATAAGAAATATGAATAGGGAATAATCAGGAATGCTATGATAGCAATCTTATATAAGATCCAGAAGGATTCATGGTCTCCCAAGAATCTAAGTGCGAGAAGCATACCAGCCCATTGGATGAAAATCGAACCGGAAGATACGAAATTGAACAACAGAAAACTCTTCAGGAAACTAAAGATCCCACTATCAATTTTTTTGTGTTTGAAACTCCAAAAATTATTGATGAAAAAATTGCAAATAATAGCAATTTCAGCACTAAATATGGTTGCAGTAGCTTTTGCTATATGGAGAGCGTTGATAAAAAAATAAGAGAAACCAAAATCAATTCCAAACCCAAAAAACCCTGTTATAACAAATTTAATAAATGAAGAATGAGTGAGCACATAGGTAAATGTTTGAATAATATATTGAATTGAATTTATTTTGGATACTCCCTCCGTCCTATCAATAAATTGGATGGGCACTTCGGCAATTCTAGCCTTTTGATTTATCGCAAAATCAAGGAGTGCAACCTGGAAGACATATCCGGAATAAGATTTTACATGGGAAAGAGCCGCCTTTGCGACCCACACTTTGATTGCCCTAAACCCACCCGTCCAATCACTTGTTGAAAGTCGCATAAAACCAAGCCGAACAAAGAGATTCGCACCGATTGAAAAAAACTTCCTGTGCAAGCCCCAATTTGCGGGAATAGAACCGCCCTTAATGTATCGAGAACCGATGACAAAATCCGCGCCCTTTTCAATCTTGTGTAAAAATTCTGGTATATATTTTGGATTATGCGAGAGATCTGCATCCATTTCAAATAAGACAAATGGATTCATATGCTCTAAAGCATACGTAAAACCGGTAATATATGCCTTACCCAAACCTTCTTTCTTTGTTTCGATGAAATGGATATGGGAATTGTTTTTCTGTATTTCCTTTACTTCGTCAATGGTGCCATCTGGAGATGAGCTGTCTACGATAAGTAAATCTACCTCCCAATTCGTAATTTTCGAGGTTGTAAGGACAACCGACTCAATGAGCTGTTTAATATTACCCTTCTCATTGTAAGTGGGAACAACAATTACAGCTTTTTTCATATGATTGATTTAAAATATGCAATAGTTTTGTGCAATCCTTCATCCAGTGAAACTTTGGGTTCCCACTCAAGAAGTTCTTTTGCTTTGGATATATCTGGCTTTCTTTTCAGCGGATCATCAAGTTCGATGGCCTTCAAAACAATTTCACTTGACGACTGCGTTAACCTCTTTATTTTATTGGCAATCTCTCTGATGGTCATCTCATTGGGGTTTCCTAAATTTATCACTTCTCCATTTTCAACTTCTTTTGTGGCGAGTGCCCATAGCCCGGAAACGAGGTCTGAAACGAAGCAGAAAGATCGCGTTTGCTCTCCTGTTCCATACAGAGAAATGGGTTCGTTCTTGAGGGCTTGGACGATAAAATTTGATATCACACGCCCGTCATCCACATCCATCCGTGGGCCATATGTATTGAAAATTCTTGCAATTCTTACTCCTGTCTTTTTCGTCCTCATATATGTCATACACATTGCTTCCCCAAAGCGTTTTGCTTCATCATAACAAGACCTTACACCGTTTGGGTTTACGTTTCCCCAGTACCATTCAACTTGCGGGTGAACGAGTGGATCTCCGTATACCTCTGATGTTGATGCATAAATCAGAAGTGCATTTTTTTCCGTTGCAAAATCGAGTGCTTGTTTTGTCCCGAGTGAATTCACCTGCAACGTTTCGACCGGATGTTTTTTATATTGAATAGGGGAAGCGGGAGATGCCATATGAAAAACAATATCAACCGGGGATTTGATTGAAGAATAATCAAATGTTAAGACATTTTGTTGAATAAAATGGAATGAAGGATTTTTAAGGGAATCAGATATATTTTTTTCGCTACCCGTTATGAAATTATCGATACCCGTCACAGAATGTCCCAGATTTAAGATATGTCCCACCAAATGGGATGCAATAAAGCCGGCCGAACCAGTGATGAGAATATGCATATCCTATTATAGCGAAACAGGAGCTCTTCCTGTCGAAATGTATGTAAACCCGAGTTCCTTCATGGTTTGTAAGTCATAAATATTTCTCCCATCAAAAATCAAAGGCTGTTTCATGAGTTTTTTGACCTTAGACAGATCTATATTTTTGAATTCATTCCAATCGGTAAGAATAACAAGAGCATCAGCGTTATGGAGAGCATCATATGAACTTTTGGCATAGGTAAGCTTGTCTCCAAACATCTTTTGAATATTCTTCATACCTTCTTGATCATAGACGGAAAGGATATATCCTTTTTCAAGAAGCGCTTTGATAATATCTGCAGAAGGAGCGAATCGGATATCGTCCGTATTTGGTTTGAAGCTTAAACCCCAGATAGCAATCCTTTTTCCCTTTACTTGAACAAGTATCTTGTCTAGAAGGTTAGTTCTCGCTTTTTCATTGATTGTATCAACAGCCTCAAGAAGTTGTGTATCAATATCTAGATGTTTACCGGTCGAAATAAGGGCCTTCACATCTTTTGGAAAGCACGATCCTCCATATCCCACACCTGGGTCCATGAAAATTCTTCCAATACGTTGATCAAGGCCGACTGCGTCAAGTACATATTCGACATTAGCTCCCGTTTTTTCGCAGTAAAACGAAATAAGATTTGCAAATGAAATTTTCATTGCTAGTACAGAATTAGATGTATATTTTATGAGTTCAGCGGACGCCAAATCAGTGACTATTTTTTTACCCGTGATTGGGGTGTGGATTTTTAATAGCAAATCTATGGCTTTTTGTGACTCCGAACCAATAACCACTCGATCTGCGTGAAACGTATCGTGAAGTGCACTTCCTTCTCGTAAAAACTCCGGGCATGAAGCGACTGCAAATTGTGCATCTTTATTTTTACATTTATTTATTATTCCTTCAATTATTTTATTAGTTCCAACTGGTACTGTACTTTTACAAGATATAACGGTGAATCTTTTTGAAATATTTTTTCCGATTTGTTCTGCCACCTTAAGAACTGTTGATAAATCAGCTTCTCCATTTTCTTTTGGCGGAGTGCCAACCGTGATGAAAACGATTTCACTGTTTGGAACGGAGGCAACAAAATCCGTAGTAAAAATCAATCTCCCCGCTTTGATATTTTTTTCCAAAACTTCTTTTAGACCCGGTTCATAAATAATCGGATCCCCACTTTTTAGTCGTTCTAATTTTTCTGGTGTATGTCCAACAACATACACAGTGTTTCCAAAATCTGCAAAAACGCAAGCAGAAACTAAGCCCACATATCCATGCCCAACGATTGTGATTGTCATATAAGTTTGCGTCGCATTAAATAATAAATTTTACCTCTCCTTTCAGGAGAATGCGACATAAGGGTTCGTAATCATCAATCATTTTCATATTGATGAACGATCCCTAAGTTGATTTTTAATAATAGTTAATCCTTCTTCAAAAGTATGCATGGGGAAAAACGTATTTTTTTCACTTCGTACGTCGTTGTAGCGAGGGCCTTTTGCCTTATCCTTGAAATATTCTTCATAGGTGGTTTTACCAATGAGCGAATCGTCAAGCTGGAAAACACGCGCTATCGTTTTTGCTAAGGTAAAAGGAGACATAGCGTCTTTTCCCACGAGATGAAATGTATCGTTTGAAAAATTATTCATCAGATATCCAAGGCCTTGGGCGATATCGTCTATGAAAGTGGGGACCATGAGTGAATCATCCACCATTGTAAGAGATTTTTTTGCTTCAAGTAGCGACTTGAGGGTACGAAAAATATCCTTCTTTTCTTCAAATGCGCTTCGATACGGGTAGGCAAATCGCACAATCATCCCGTTTTTTCCTACTACTTTTTCTCCGGCATATTTTGAGGCTGCATAGACAGAAATTGGATGAGGAATACTCGTTTCAGTATAGGGTGGGTGAGTCCCATCAAATACAAAATCGGTAGAAATATAAATAAATTCTTTTTTTGCGGATTGTACAACGTCAAGAAGATTTCTCGTGCCGGTTTCATTTATCGAAAATACCTTTTCCTTTTCTGCTTCTCCTCCCATTACATTCGTATATGCTGCTAAATGAAGCATGAGGTCATAGGAAAGATCTTTCAAATTTTTTTGGATTGAATTTTTATCAGTAATGTCCATGTTTTGAATGGACAGAGGAACAAACTCAAATTGTTTGGAAAGGAGTTCTATTATCCTACTTCCAACCAAACCACTAGCACCTGTGACGGCAACTTTTTTTTTCATTATTTATATTGGGTTTTGTAATAGTCTTTATATTCTCCGCTTTTTATGCGTTTCCACCATTCCTCATTTTTTTTGAACCATTCTATTGTTTCAATGAGTGCTGTCTCAAAGGAGTGCTTTGGGCTCCATCCAAGTTCCTGATTAATAGTGGACCAGTCGATTGCATACCTTCTATCATGTCCTGGTCTATCTTTTACATATTTAATCACGGATTCATCTACTCCCATAATCTTGATTATCTTCTTAATTACCTCAATATTTGAAATATCCTCTGATAATCCTCCCACCAGATATGTTTTTCCGACAGTTCCTTTTTGGATAATTGCATCAATAGCCTCACAATGGTCCAAGACATACAGCCAATCACGAACATATAGACCATCACCATACACAGGCACTGTTTTGCCTTCTACTATATTTGTGATTGCAAGGGGAATGAGTTTTTCTGGAAAATGATGAGGACCGAAATTATTTGAGCAATTGGAAATGGTGAAAGGAAGATTATATGTGTCTCCATATGCCCGAACAAGATGGTCTGACGATGCTTTTGAAGCGGAATAGGGGCTATGAGGGTTGTATGGCGTTGTATCCTTAAATTTTTCCGATGAATCAAGGGGGAGAGCGCCGAAAACCTCATCAGTTGAGACATGATGGAAACGGGAAATCTTATTTTTTATAGCTGCCTCAAGAAGTACATGAGTGCCAACGATATTCGTTTGAATAAAGGGAGCAGCATCAAGTATTGATCGATCGACATGGCTTTCTGCCGCAAAATGGACAATCATATCCACGTTTCGGGTAACATCCTCTATTAACCGTTTATTGCAGATGTCTCCCTGGATAAATTCATAATTGGGATTTTTTTCTACTTCCTTAAGATTTTCTAGGTTTCCTGCATAGGTGAGTTTATCGAAGTTAATTATTGAATCTTGAGGATATTTTTTCATCCAATACAAAATGAAGTTTGAACCGATAAATCCAGCTCCGCCTGTGACGAATAATTTCATATAGGTACATTATACCGAGTTGAAACAAAATTACCAGCAAACTCAATAATGATTTGTTTCATAATTGAGGAGTAAAATGAGAGATATGGAGAAGAAAAATAAAGTGCCTATATCAGAGTATAAAGAGGAATATAAGGGTCAGATTATAAAACTTGTAGGAGAGACGCTTGTGGACCAGGAAGTGATTAAGGCAAGCGACCTACCAATTGATGATGATGATCTGCAGAAAATACCGGAACTATATAAAGGGAGAAGTAGGTTTTGGGTGGCCGTTGACGGGGAGCGAGTTGTTGGCACTGTAGGCATCCAGGAAAAGTACGAAACTCTCTCGAAATTACGAAGAATGTTTGTGCAAAAAGAATATCGAGGCACCGGATTGGGCCAAAAACTCCTCGATACAGCAATCCAATTTGCGAAAGATGCTGGATATACCAAAATCGCCCTCAACACTCACCAAAACATGAAGCGTGCGCACCATTTTTATGAAAAGAACAAGTTTGTCCTTATTGGGGAAAAAGGAAGTGAGTGCAAGATTTGTTATGAGAGAAGCTTATAAAGGTTAAATGTAGGCTGGATCCCCGCCTCCGCCGGGATGATGATAAAAATTCTCTATTTTATTTTTTTAGAGTCGTTTTTTCTTCGGTATAGTATTGGCTGTTGACGAGCTTGTCGAGCATTTTCCATCTCTTGTCCTTCACAACATGAGGAACATCATCCGGAATATTTTTATATGCATGAGTTCCTCGGCGATTTGAGTAGATAGAAATATAAGCCTTTTCAAATTTGATTGTTTCACACAGCTTAACGGTATTTTGATATTCCTCCTCTGTTTCACCACAAAACCCTACGATAATGTCTGTTGTGATATGTGCTTCAGGCATTTTCTTCTTGATTCGCCGTACCAAATCGATATATTCCTTCGCTGTATACCACCTATTCATTCGTTTTAAAACGGCGTCATCCCCAGACTGAACAGCTAGGTGGAATGTACGAGTGATGTTTTTATATTTGGCAATTGTGTCTATTAGTTCCTCCGAAAAATCCCATGGATTACTGGACATGAAACTCACTTCTTCAAACCCTATTTCGGCAACAGCAGCCAATAGATGGGGGAATAGAGTGGGTATTCGGCTTTTTCCTAAGTGTTTTACATATATGGGTTTTAGTTCTTGCTGTTTCTTCCCAGCGAGTACGATATCTGAACCGTAAGAATTTACATTTTGGCCAAGTAAAAGCACTTTTTTAAATCCATTTAAAAATGCCGTCCCAGCTTCTTTAACAATGTCTTCAAAAGCTCGGCTGATCTCCCTTCCCCGGGTGTAAGGCACCACACAATAGGTACAGAAATTATTACAACCATTTGTGATGGGGATAAGCGCGGTTTCTTTATCCTGTCTTAAAGGAGCCAGCTCAAATCCAATCTCTTCTAGAGGCACAAACTGGTCCGCCGCAGGCATTCTTCTATGGAGCTCTTTCATCATTTTCCCCGTTTTATCTCTCACAGCCATTCCCGTCATACAACCGGTTATTACTATTTTAAATTCTTTATTCGCTTTTAGTTTTTTTTCCTTGAGCGGGATGAGATTATTTACCATACCATACACTCTATTTTCTGCTGCTTCCTTGATCATACACGTGGTAATAACGACATAGTTCGACTCTTCTAAAGACGACGCTTTTTCCATTCCAGCATTTTCACAATACGCAGCTAGTCGTTCGGAATCGGCAACGTTTTGTTGACATCCAAACGTGTGTATAAAATATTTTTTTTTCATGATAACACTTCCTTTTTTTTATCAACAACGATGAAAAAGATAGCGAGCAAGAGCGCGACAAGACCGAAAGCAATAAGTTTTTCCAAGCCATTTAAAAAGAGACTTGCACTCCCTAAAATAGCGGTGACTAACCAATAGAATATCGCGATTCTTCTTTTTCCCCAACCAAGTTCCATAAGACGATGGTGAAGGTGCCCTCTATCTGCCTTAAATGGTGATGCTCCTTTCCTAATTCGGCGAATAATTGTGTAGAGTGCATCAATCATGGGGACAGCTAAAACAAGCACGAAAGTCCCGATTTTTCCAAATGAAAGGATTGATAATACTCCAAGCCAAAAGCCAGCTAATGCGCCACCTCCGTATCCAGGCATAATCATTTGAGGAAAGAAATTGAACGGAAGAAATCCCACAAATACTCCCGACACGATTATTGCAAAAAAAAGAACATTTGTGGTGCTGACATCATGGGCGATAAACCGTTGGGAAACAAGCCCAAGAATAATAGCTGCGATAGCAACGAATCCAGGCATCTGGCCATCTACCCCCTTACTCCAATTGATCATATTAGTAATCCATGTAAGCCAAATAAGTGCAATTAAATCTGCCAAAGGCAAAATTGAGTGGACACCACCAAAAATAGTAAAGGTAATTCTCCATGTGTCAAGGTGAATGACGCCTCCAAACGGATTTGATACAAACGGAATTCCGAGTCCAAATCCAATGACAATTGCGGAAATTAAAAGGTTAATTCCAAACCGGAAATAGGGCGACAAATCATAGTAGTCATCAAGAAGCCCGACAATTATAGTAAGCGTGCTCGCGATAATGATGCCTATATAGAGCTTATTGAGGGAGATAAATATAAAAGAAGTAATGATGAAAGCAAGAAAAAGGGGGAGACCGCCGCCTCGCGGTATACGTCCAATATGGGTGTGTGCTGGGTGTTTACGAATTTTGCTATCAGTGATTAGCCCAAAACGGTTTGCAAGAAATATCGTCGGAGGTGTAAGAAGATAGGCAAAACTAGCAGCCATTCCAAACGCAAGAACATATTCCATAATAGTTAGGAAACCAACAAAATGATTCTAATGAACAAATAGGTACATATTCCAATGATTGATATATTTACATACCGAAACAATGATTTCTCAAAATCTTCACGATGAAAATAAGTGTTATATATGAATGTATTGAAAATACAAAAACTATTCATAATAATGGGGATAAGAAAAATCATCCACCACTCGACAAGCTGATCCTCGCCAATAGGGAGTGAATAGAAGAGAGGAATTTGGGGAGGGATCATTCTCATCCTAAGGATATACACACCAAGTTGCAAGAGATTTGCGCCCAAAAGCAAGCCTATCATATAATGTATATTATACCTTATCAATCCAGAATGAGGCAGGGAGTAGCGAGAATCTACCCCTTGCAGGGAGAAAAAAAATACAGTATTATCACCGCATGACATAAAAAGATTAGCTCTCCTCACCCACCTATTAATCATTCATTTTTTATTACCATGGTTGACAAAATACTCCAAAAACTTACTCAGGAAGAAGTGAAAAGACAAACGGAAGGAATTGAGCTTATCCCTTCCGAAAACTTTGCTTCTGCGTCGGTTCGATCATATTTAAGCACAGAATTTGTGAACAAATACTCGGAAGGATACCCGGGTAAACGATACTACGGAGGAAATGAAGTGGTTGATAAGGTAGAGCTATTAGCTCAAGATCGTGCGAAAAAACTGTTCGGTGTTCCTTTCGTCAATGTACAGCCGTACTCAGGTTCGCCTGCGAATTTAGCTGTCTATTTAGCCGTGTGCAAGCCGGGAGACAGTATCATGGGGCAGGGGCTTACCGCTGGTGGGCATCTTACGCACGGGCATATGGTATCTGCAACGGGAATTTTCTATAAAAGCCACCAATATGGTGTAGATCCAACGAGCCCGGACCTTTTCGATTATGAAGCAATATTGAAACTTGCTGAAGAGTTTAAGCCAAAGCTTATTTGGGTTGGAGCAACAGCTCATCCTCTTATTTTCAACTATAAAAAATTTAGCGAAATAGCAGAAAAAGTAGGAGCGGTGCTTGCTGCGGATATTTCACACATTGCGGGTTTAATAGTAGGAGGAGTTCATCCAAGCCCAGTTCCCTATGTTCATATTGTAACAACTACCACTCATAAAACGCTTCGAGGACCCCGTGGAGCAATGATAATGGTTACAAAAAAAGGGTTTGAAGCTTACCCAGATTTACCTGACAGAATTAATAAGGCTGTATTTCCCGGTCTTCAAGGAGGACCTCATGATAATCAGACAGCAGCAATTGCAGCGGCTCTTGAAGAAGCTTCCACGAAGAAGTTTGCCACATACGCAAAACAAATTGTAAAGAATTCATTGGCTCTCGCCGATGAGCTAAAAAAACAAGGGATGCAGTTGGTTGGAGGCACTTCACAAAATCATCTCATCCTAGTCGACTTAACGGAGGCAATGGGACCTGGAACAGGAATATTTATGCAGCGAGCCCTAGATCACTCAGGACTTACTTTGAATAAGAATACTGTTCCAGGAGAAAAATCATCTCCTTTCTATCCATCGGGAGTACGTCTGGGAACGCCAGCAGCAACAAGTAGAGGGATGAAAGAAAATGATATGAAGAAAATTGGGCAGTTTATGGGACAAATCTTGGATATCATAAAAGGCTATAAACTTCCGTCCGAAAAAGAAGAAAGACTGAAACTATTGAAGGAGTTCTCACTATTTATCTCAACAAATAAGGAAATAAAGAAAATCAGGGAAGAGGTACGAATCATGGCAAAACGATTCCCCTTGCCATAACGATTATTGGGAAGACTGGAGTGTGTACGTGCCATCGTCGTTCACGATGAAAGCGCGTTCTGGATATTGTGGAAGAGAGTCCCGGAACGACTGTTTGTCAATGAGCACTTTTCCAACAAACCAAGGTAGGTCTTCGTATGTTTTTTTATAAAGATATACTTTTTTTGTGGGGAGATAATACTCTGCTGGATGGAAGTCATATTCATGAGTGACATAGACAACATCATGTGGGCCCATCTCATTTCGTATTGTTTTAAATGTTTTATTTAAGGGTGCCTTTACTCGCAATAGTATCTGGATTGAGGAATATGACAGTAAGAAAAATGTAAAAAGAAATATAAGTGCAAAACGAATATATTTATTAGCAATGCTTTCAAAAGAAACAATAAGAAAAAGAATCATACCGACTGATGTAAATATAAGATAGCGAGGAAGGAAAATAGGTTTAAAGAAAGACAGAATATAAACAACTAGCGGAATTCCAAAAGCCCATCCAATGAGAAGAGGAAAATGTATCTTTTTTTGACGTGAAAAATGATGAAGCGCACCAAAAATCATCGTTCCTGAAATGATAAGCGAAAGAAAGGTGAGAAAAGGAAAAACGACCCATGCATCTTTTTCATACCCGGTGAGGATAATCGCAGGGAGAAGTAGTAAATCTTTCAATGAAGAAGTTGGAACCCAAAATGATTCACCTACAGGTGGACGAGCAAACAGCAGAATCACGATCCACGGTATAAACCATAGGGCAGCTTTAGCAAGCGGTAGTAAGAAACGATTCCGTTCTGCCTTGTGGGTAGTAATCACAATAAAAGCAACCTGAAACAGTATCACACCTAAGAGAAAGTAATGTGTGTATAACGCAACTAGTGCGGTATATGCATACAGTTTATATTTTTTCTTCATTAAAAAATAGAAGAGGAGTGTCGCTATAAATGCCATCATGCTATACATACGCGCTTCAAAGGCATAGTAGTTTAAGAGTGGATTAATCATAAAAAAAAGAAGATAGAGAAGCGATTTTTTTGTTCCCAATTTAAATATATCCCTCATGATAATGAACGCAACATACAGCGTTGCCCAAAAAAAGACAAAAGAGAGACTGCGGAGAGACACTTCAGAAGTTCCAAACAGAGCCATCCACAATTTCAATAAAAGATAATACAGAGGTGGGTTGGCGTCTTGGGCTGTAGACCAAAAAAGGAGATGAATAGGCTGGTTTGCCATGAGATATGAAAATGCTTCATCTCTCCAGAAGCTCGCCACGAAATACGCTAGTGGCGTATTGGTAAATAAGTATCGCATCATACTTTTTCAGTCACTTTATAAGTAATATTTTTCTTTAGGATAATACGCGTATGTGATTCAAGTGCTGGAAGGGCGGAAAGAAAAAAGGATATGAACGGCAAAAAGTACCATTGGATTATCATAAGCGGCAGAGCTGTGATTGGTGTCTCAACTTTCATTTTCTTCCTAATATGGATATCAATATAAACGTAGACAAGTATCATCGATGACGAAACGGTAAGAATGAATCCAGATAACTGGGGAAGAAGAAAACCAAGAACCGTATTCTTAAAAGCAGGATTGATAATGGGAGGGATGGAAGCACTTATTGTTAAAATGAAAAAAGATATTGGCCAAAGAAGATGGTTTTTTGACAGGAACGCTATTTTCTTGAATTTTGTTTTGAGCGAAATATGGGGGCTTGTCAGTGACTTACGGAGGGCATACCCGATATCACTCACACCCCAAGCCCATCGTTTTTCTTGTTCATATCGACTCTTGAATGTTTTGAGAAGACTTCCTGCAAATACCGCATCACTTCCGATAAGAGTGTACATAGGAATTGTTTTCACCTTATCTCCAAATTTGAAAAAGGCCTGTAAATAGACATGCCAGTCCTCAGGAATAATGTCAACGTCCCAATAATTAATTTCATGGATGAGCCACAGACTAACTGAATAGGTGGAAATTTGGATAAGGTTGTCTTTCTGGGACAAAAAAGCAAGTCGCATAATTGATGACAAAGTGGCTTGAATGCGAATGAAAAGGGGGAGGTGCCAGAAATTATTATAAAGAAGGACAGGTGCCCAATAGAAATGATAAATACGGTCTTTATCATGGGTAAAAGAGTGAGAGAGATACGAAAAGTAGTTTGTCGGGAGAATGCTGTCTGCATCACAAATGGTGAGAATAACTTCCTTGGGATCGAGATTATTTTTTTGCACATAAGTTGAAATAAGGTGAGCTGCCGCGGTTTGGTTACTTGCCTTACCCGCTTCTTCGTTAGCTTCGAGAACGTGATAAGATACAATGATGTCCATAAAAAAATGACCGTATTCATTCCTAATAACTTCTGCTTTCTCCGATGCTTCAGGTTCTCTTTTTTCAAATGCTAATACCAAAACAATTTTCTTATACGGATAATCATTCGCCACCATATGATCGAGTGTTTTTTTTAGTTTATAGAGCGGTTCTTTGTAATTGGGGATGATGATGAAATGGGTTACTAGTGCTGTTTTTTCTGATCCTTGCTTTATGAGAGAATAAAACGGAACTTTTTCGAATGTATGGAGCAGGTGATAGGAAAGAGTGCTGTAGTAGACGGTCTCCAAACAACTATACAGGAAGTAGAGGTCAAAGGCGATAATGAAATAAGCAACGAGCGCAGGGTGAAACGGGGATAACCAAAGAGGGAGAGTGATAAGAAACCATGATAATACAGGGATTGTTAAATCGAACAATCGACCCAAAAAGGGATGACATTCACTTTTCTCTGACATAGCAGTATTATACCGCAGTATAATATTCTCATGTCATCATTCCAAAAAGTATACTCATTGTTGAACGAGCAACAAAGGCAGGCAGTTGACACAATCGAAGGTCCGGTGATGGTAGTGGCAGGCCCGGGAACGGGGAAAACGCAGATTCTCACACTCCGTATTGCCAATATCCTTTTAAAAACCCAAGTTAACCCTGAAAATATCCTTGCCCTTACCTTTACGGAAAACGCTGCCGCTGAGATGAAAGACAGGTTGAGCGCCCTCATTGGTCCAGACGCATTTCGGGTAAACATAAACACTTTTCACGGATTTTGTAATGAACTGATCCAGAAACACTTTGACATCTTTCATCATTTAGCCTCATATATGCCGATAAGCGCACTTGAGGAGATCCAGATGATTCAACAAATTATCGAAAGCGAAAATTTCATTTTTCTACGCCCTCAGGGAGATCCTGCTTATTATTTTCACCCGATTAGGTCTGCCCTATCAGCATTAAAAAAAGAAGGGGTAAGTCCCGCACAATTTAAAAAGGCTGTCAAGGAGTGGAAGAGTGATTTTGAGAAGCGGGATGACCTTATCAACACAAAAGGTAAATATAAGGGAAAGATGAAAGGGTTCGCAATAGATGAAATAAAAAATATTGAAAAAAATAAGGAATTCGCTCGAGTTTATGAGCTATACCAGGAGAAAATGAGGACGAATAAATTATACGATTTCAACGATATGATAATTGAGGTGATTCAAGCATTTAAACAAAGCGAGGATTTTCTTTCTCAGATTCGGGAAACATACCAGTATATCCTTGTCGATGAACATCAGGATACGAATAATGCCCAAAATACCATAATTGAATATATATGTAGTATCGATGATTTCCCTAATCTTTTCGTTGTAGGAGATGAAAAACAGTCGATTTTTCGTTTTCAAGGAGCGTCCCTTGAGAATTTCCTTTATTTCAAAAAGACATTTCCGCGGGCAACGCTCATCTCTCTTATCGATAACTATCGGTCAACGCAAAGTATTCTCGATTCTGCACATTCACTCATTAAACACAATATACAAAGTATTTCGAGGGAAATTCACCTGAATGCAAGAGCTAAACTTCCTGAAATAACGATGACTCTTCTTAAGAATAGCAATCCACATCAGGAGTATTTTGAAGTTGCCCGCTCAATACTCAAACAACATGAATCTGGAGTGGCGTATGAGCAAATAGCGATAATCATGAGGAAGAACATCGATCTACTTAATATGGCTGACGTGCTAACGAAAAACAATATTCCTTCTATCATTTCCACGGATGAATCAATTTTCTCTGACATCTATATCCAAAAAATACTTTCATTGTTGCGGGCGATTTATTTTGCGGGTGATGATGCATTTTTATCGAAGGTGTTGCTCATGGATATTTTCTCACTCAGTCCACTCGATGTTTTTACTGTCATGCAAAATGCTCACAAAAGCAAACAATCACTTTGGGATTATTTGAACGGGGCAGTTGTACCTAAAAATCTTACAGAAACGATACACGCCATAATCGGATGGAAAAAGCGGTCCGAAAACGAAAGTATCGATGAGTTTTTTATCGAGTTGCTCCATGAATCGGGGATTATGGAACATATCCTCAAAGAATATAATTCACTTGCGATATTGGAGAAGCTGCATGTGTTATATGAAGACATAAAAGAGCTCCAGCGAAAAAATCATTTATTGGACCTTAAAGGATATCTCGAATATCTCGAATTGTTGGAAGAACACGCAATCGCACCACATATAAAAACGATCAAAAGAAAAGCAGGGAGTGTGTTTATAACGACTGCACACAAAGCAAAAGGGCTGGAATTTGAATATGTCTATATTCCCAAAGTAACGGATGGTTATTGGGGAAATGCTCGCGGCCAGATATCGCTCATCCATCTTCCTTGGAACTATCTATCGCGCATAGAGACAAAACAGGAAAAAGAAGATCTAATCGAAGAAGAACGAAGGCTTTTTTATGTTGCCCTTACCCGTGCAAAAAAACAATTGATTCTTTCCTACAGCGTTCAAAATGAAGAAGGAAAAGCTCAACTCCCTTCACGATTTATTTTTGAAATCCCACAGGAATTAATCCATATGGATTCTAAAGAAGAACTTCCGGATGAAGCAAAAAATAGGTTAATTACCTATCTTACCCCTCATAAACAAGCTCCAGATTATTACGATAAAGAAGAAATGCAGGAGTATATCCGGTCTCTTTTTATTCATAATGGTGTATCAGTGAGCGCCCTAAACAATTTTATAAACTGTCCTTGGCGTTATTTGTTCCGCAATCTCATTCGGCTTCCGGACATACGGGGATATTATCTACTTCTGGGGACGGCGGTCCATGATACTATCCGTGAATATATTTCACAAAAGAAAAATAACGTACTTTGGGGAGAAAACGAGCTCATACATTACTATAAAGAGACCATTACACACTATTCTGCTACGGAAAAGGATTTAACTGTCTTATTAGATAAGGGCTCCGAAATAATTAAATCATATTATCAAAAACGCATGAAGGATTGGGATACGAATAGAGAATCGGAATTAATTATCCCGAAAATGTATCTTGACGAGGATATATCAATCAACGGAAAAATAGATATGATGGTTTTGGAGAAAAACAATGTAGTCGTGGTATACGACTTTAAAACGGGAAAAGCGAAAAGTAGAAATGCGCTTCTTGGTGGAACGCAAACTCAAAATAAAGACTATTATCGTCAACTCGTCTTTTATAAGCTCCTTTTGTCTTTGTATAAAAAAGGGCAATTCAAGATGAGGGAGGGAATAATTGAATTTGTTGAATCTGCACTGGATGGGGAAATCAAAAGTGATTCATTTATTATCGAAGAAATCGAAGTGAAGAATCTAATAGAGGAAATTCATGTGATGAAGAATTCTGTCCTTTCCCTTTCATTCTGGGATAAGAGATGTGGCGACGTGGAGTGTGAGTATTGCCGACTGAGGTCCCATTTTTATCGACCTTTACGATGACCTGTGTCCTTACTATACATTTCGTATACCGAAACGAGCGTAAATACGAAAATAAGCGAAACTGCTATGGTTGCTACGTTAACTACGAACGGAAACAGAGCAAAAAGAAGCGTTATGGTGAATAATGGGACGTGCGTGCCATGCATACTCGCCTGGATGCATTTTTTAAGGTGAATATGGGGTATGAAGGTTCGAAGTAATACAAATACAAGGAACGATGACAATAAGACAAGAAGGGAAACCCCTACCATAAAAGTCAATGGTACGAGAACGATAAGAATAGTATAGAAGAATAATATAAAGGCCGGGAAATATGAATTTGTTTGCGTAATAAATGACTGAATTGTAGGCTTTGTGATAAGAAAATTCCAAGAACTGTTATACGGTCGAACAAATACACTCCCTTTATAAGATATTTGCGCCTTGTCCTGCCCAAGGAAAACAAGCGGGAGTGGGATATGTGCGTTTTCCATTTTGTCCCTTGTTTGGACCATAAACATAAAAAGAGGTTGGCTTCCGTCATAGACCCACAAGAACAATGGTTTGTCTAAATTCGTTTCCAATATTCCCTTCGTGAAAGTAAGCTTCACATCATCAGGAAAAGACATGAGGGATCTAATTGTTGCATTTTTGTAATGAGCCATTTTTATCGGAGATACTTGATATACTACAATCCCAGTAATTATCAATGCAAAAAAGGAAAGGACAATAAAATAGTATTTAAACGAAAATTGAAAGCGAGTATGAAGTAGTTTTGGGTAATAAATGTCTTGAGGGACGAAAGAATGAACAAAGGTTGCTAAAATGTGCTTGACTTTTTTCATGTTACGAATTATGATAGAGTAATCAGAAAAAAAATGCAACTTCATCTATTGAAGTGAGATTTTTCTTTATTAATTTATATTATTATCTTATGGCAGAAGGAGTATTTGCTAGAACAAAACCTCATTTGAATATTGGAACTATTGGACACGTCGATCACGGAAAAACTACAACAACATCTGCTATTCACTACGTTCTTTCCAAAAAAGGTCTCGCAAAATTTCTTAAATACGAAGATATTGATAAAGCTCCAGAAGAAAGAGCACGTGGCGTCACCATCAATCTTCATCACTCAGAATACGAAACAGTAAAAAGGCACTATGCACATATTGATGCTCCAGGACATTCCGATTACATCAAGAACATGATTACAGGAGCCGCTCAAATGGATGGAGCAATCCTCGTTGTATCAGCTCCAGATGGTCCAATGCCACAAACGAGAGAGCACATCCTTCTTGCAAAACAGGTTAACGTTCCTGGCATTATTGTCTTTCTTAATAAGGTAGATATGGTTCAAGACAAGGAAATCCTTGACCTCGTTGAAATGGAAGTGAGAGATCTTCTTACAAAATATGGATTCCCAGGAGACACTGTTCCCATTATCAGAGGATCAGCCCTTAAAGCTCTTCAAGATGATCCAGAAGCTATCAAACAGATTGAAGCTCTTATGGACCAAGTTGATTCATATTTCCCAGATCCAGTCAGACCAACAGACAAACCATTCCTTATGCCTATTGAGGATGTTTTTACAATCCCAGGTCGTGGAACAGTGGTTACAGGTCGTGTTGAAAGAGGAATCTTAAAGCTCGGAGAAGAACTTGAAATTGTTGGACTCAAAGACACAACAAAGACAGTAGTTACAGGTATCGAAATGTTCAGAAAAACACTTGATGAAGCACGAGCAGGAGACAATACAGGAATTCTTATCAGAGGAATTGAAAAGAAAGACGTACAACGTGGACAAGTTCTTGCAAAACCAGGAACAATCAAACCACACACAGAATTTGAGGCTGAAATCATCGTTCTTAAAAAGGAAGAAGGGGGAAGACACACAGCATTCTTCAATGGATATAGACCACAGTTTTATATCAGAACGACAGATGTTACTGGAGAAATCATTCTTCCAGCAGGAGTAGAAATGGTTATGCCAGGAGATAATGTAAAGGTCACTGGAAAGCTTATCTACCCAGTTGCTATGGAAGAAGGATTAAAGTTTGCTATCCGAGAGGGTGGCCACACAGTAGGAGCTGGAGTCGTAACAAAAATTATTAAATAATGGTTCGATTTAAGAGTACTTTTACACTATGCCTAAAGGAAGAATTAGAATTAAACTGAGGTCTTATGATTATCGCATAATTGATGAGACTTGTCAGAAGCTTGTTGACACAGCAGTGAGAACAGGGGCTTCAGTTATGGGGCCTATTCCTCTTCCAACAAAGGTAGAAGTGTTCGTTGTAAATAAATCGACGTTTATTGATAAAAATGCTAGAGAGCACTTTGGCTTGAAGACTCATAAACGATTAATCGATATATTGAACCCAACAAATCAGACGATTGATTCGTTGATGCATTTGGAACTTCCAGCCGGCGTCGAGGTTGAAGTAAAAATGTAATTTGAGGTTGATAAAAGGCGATTAGTATTATATAATCACAAAGTTCCGGATAGTAAAATATGCCGAATCAAAGGCATATTTTTTTCGTCATTGTCCGATAAGTTTAAATAACGCTATGGACAGGTTTATTTTAGGTACAAAAAAAAGTCAATCACAACGGTTTGATGAAAAAGGCTCTCGAGTCGCAGTCACAACCATTGAAACAACCCCAAACTATCTTCTCGATATAAAACTATCAGATAAGAACGGATATTCTGCATTAGTAGTTGGATACCGCGAAGGTAAAAACATTGCAAAACCAGTTTTAGGTCTTCTTAAAAAGGCAAAAGTCGAAAAAAAATTAAAATATATCCAAGAATTTCGATTTGATCCAAAAGTTCTTGCCGTTACAGAAAAAGATGGTAAGAAAAGTATTGCTTTTGGCGAAACCATTGTTGAAGTCGGTCAAGAATTGAAACCAACCCAATTATTCACTGTTGCAGATTCAGTTACTGTGACAGGAACGAGTAAGGGAAAAGGATTTCAAGGAGTAGTAAAGAGACATGCCTTTAAGGGTGGATCAAAAACACACGGACAATCTGACCGCGAACGTGCTCCAGGATCTATCGGTATGTCTACCACTCCAGGACGTGTTTTTAAAGGAAAAAGAATGGCAGGAAGAATGGGAAATGACACTGTAACCGTAAGTGGCCTCAGCATCATGGAAACGACAGAAACAGGAATACTTGTAAAAGGTCTTGTTCCAGGAGCAATAGGCGGATTAGTGAGAATTAAAAGAATTTCATGAAAAGTACTGATATGGAAGCCACAAAAAAAATAAAAGTCAAGAAAGAAGTAATCGTAAAAAAATACACTGTCGACGGTAGCGATGCAGGTGAAGTTACCCTCATTGAGGAACTTCTTTCATTCAAACCAAATCAAACTCTCCTTGCGCAATATATTCGCATGTTCCTTGCTAATCAACGAGAAGGAAATGCATCTTCAAAGACAAGAGCAGAGGTTGCAGGTACAACAAAGAAAATATATAAACAAAAAGGAACAGGTGGAGCCCGACACGGATCACAAAAAGCACCTATTTACAAGGGTGGTGGAGTTGTTGGAGGTCCAAAACCAGCAGAATATCGTCTTGAAATGTCAAAGAAACAAAAGTCAGGAACTCTCATAAGCGCAATCGCTTTCCAAGTTCAACAAGGAGCAGTCGCAGTAGTTGAATCGGACATAGTGAAACTTCCTCCAAAAACAAAAACAATCGCATCATTCCTCGCAAAGACACAGACAAATACAAAAAATGTGCTTTTCGTCCTGCCTGATTCCAAAGCAATCGGGCTTATAAAATCAGCACGTAATATTCCAGGCGTGTCAATCACCAATATGGGATCATTGAATGCTCATGAAGTATTACAGTCAAAAAATATAATAGTTGTAGCAGAAGCTTTTGAAGCAATGCAACACATGTTCACAAAATAATGACAACCATAATTCTAAAGTCACCAGTCGTAACCGAAAAAGCAACAGCTCTTGCGCAGAAGAATGTGTATCTCTTTGTCGTTGGAACATTTGCAACGAAAGATCAAATACGTCATGCTGTTGAAACTTTCTATAACGTTACTGTTGGAAGTATCAGAGTAAGTATTCGCAAAGGAAAAGTACAACGAGTTGGAAAAAGAATGGTGCCAAAATCAGTTGCAGATAAGAAAGTAGCCTATGTCACTGTTACAAAAGGATCGATAAGCTTGTTTCCAAAAGCATAAGTTTGTTATTTAAGATATGACTAATTCATCAAGCCACCCAGAAAAAAACCTTACAGAACTGCTAAAGAAGCACTCTGGACGTAATAATGCTGGAAGAATCACTGTTAGACATCAAGGAGGAAGACACAAACGATTCTATCGTGAAATAGATTTTAAAAGAGACAAAAGAGATATGGAAGGCGTAGTTCGAGGAATCGAATACGATCCAAATAGAAATTCCCTCATTTGCTTGGTCGAATATACAGACAGTGAAAAAAGATATATCTTACAACCAAACGAAATCAAAGTTGGAGACGCAGTATACTCTGGTGAAAAGGCAGATATAAAAGCCGGAAATGCCCTTCCACTCAGATTGATTCCTATCGGTATTGAAATTCATAACCTAGAATTATTCCCAGGACAAGGCGGAAAGCTTATAAGAGGAGCAGGCACTGCAGGAGTAGTGGTCGCAAAAGAAGGTATTTACGTTCATGTAAAACTTCCCTCAGGCCTCGTACGAAAGTGTTTTGCAGAATGTTATGCAACAGTTGGAATGTTGGGAAATATTGAACATAAAGATAGAATATTAGGAAAAGCAGGTACTAGCCGCCACATGGGAATTCGTCCAACTGTCCGTGGCACCGCCCAGAATCCTCGAAGTCATCCACACGGTGGAGGAGAAGGTCGATCTGGAGAAGGTATGCATCCTAAGACGCCATGGGGTAAGTCCGCAAGAGGAACAAAAACAAGAAACAAAGTTAAATGGAGTAATAAGTTTGTAGTGAAACAATAATACCTATGGAAGCAAAAGCATCAGTAACAGACGTACATACAACACCAAAGAAATTGAGAACTCTTTTGACAGATGTTAAGAAGATGTCGCCGGTAAAAGCGATGGATCATCTCTTGTATTCTCCAAAGAAATCAGCAAATATCTTGTATAAAGTAATTAAGTCGGCTGTTGATAACGCGAAAGCTACTTTACAGATTGATGCAAATCTGTTAGAATTTAAGCTTTTGAAAGTAGATCAAGGGCATGCATTACGTCGTTATAATCCAGGATCCCGTGGAAATGCAAAACCATATAGAAAACAGTTTGCACATATTAATGTTGTCGTCGGATTAAAAGGTTCCGCAGCAAAAAAAAGTGTGGAAACAATTGAAGATGTTAAGCCAATCACAAAAACAGAGAAAAAAATATTACCAGTTGCTAAAAAACCTTCCCTTAAAAAGAAGTTAGCGGCACCAGCAAAATAATAGATGGGACAAAAAGTTGATCCAAAAGGACTTCGAATGGGAATATCCCAAACATGGACTTCCAGATGGTTTTTTAGTAATAAAAAAACATTCAGGGATTCCCTTATCTCAGATATTCGTATACGAGAAAAACTCATGCAGAAATTTAAATTTGCATCAGTTACTCAAATTGATATAGAACGTGCAATAAAGAAGATTTCTGCCATTATTTATGCTGTGAAGCCAGGAATGATTATAGGACGCGGAGGAAAAGGACTTGAAGAAGTAAAAAAATACATCGTAGCAGACTTGGATAAGAAACCAAATAAAGAATTGAAAGTAGAAATAAAAATAGAACCTGTAAAGAAACCATATTTGAGTGCATATTATGTTGCTCAAATGATTGCTGAGAAAATCATCAAAGGGTTTCCTCATAGAGCGGTCATCCACCACACAATGGATCGTGTTATGGAAGCTGGAGCAAAGGGTATTAAGATTCAACTGGGAGGAAGAATCAATGGAGCTGAAATTTCGCGAAGAGAAAAATACTTCCTTGGAAGTATTCCAACCTCGACAATTCGAGAGAATGTTGAATTTGTACGATATCCAGCTTTAACAAAATCAGGATATATTGGAGTAAAAGTTTGGCTTTGTAAATAATTATGTTGGCACCAAAAAGACAGAAATTTAGAAAGACGTTCCGGGGAACATGGAGAAGAATCG
Organism: Patescibacteria group bacterium; assembly: GCA_038328135.1. Lineage (GTDB taxonomy): Bacteria > Patescibacteriota > Microgenomatia > UBA1406 > GWC2-37-13 > JAKBEU01. The sequence continues at coordinate 69,762 of JBBQLR010000002.1, forward strand.
CATTACGCGGTGCTCTTGTATCTTTTGGATCTGTCGGCCTTAAAACAACAGATAAGGGATGGATAAAAGACAGAGAGATAGAAGCATGCCGAGTAATATTGGCCCGAGCAACAAGAAAGATGGGTAAGTTTTGGATTCGTATTTTTCCTGATAAACCATATTCAAAAAAACCACCAGAAGTAACCATGGGTGCAGGAAAAGGAGATATTGCATATTTTGTCGCATCAGTCGTTCCGGGAAAAGTAATGTTTGAAATTGATGGATTGCCAGTTGAAGAAGCGCGAGCAGTTTTGAAAAGCGTATCAATGAAGTTATCAGTAAGAACGAAAATCGTTACAAAAGAACTATGAGCATTTACATGAAAGACGCAACAAAAAAAACAGTCGAAGAACTTGAGAAGTCAATAATTGATTTACGACAGGAAATTGCAAAATTAGCTGTAGAATTGACAGTCACACAACAAAAGAATACAAATACAATGCCAAATAAACGAAAACAGTTAGCAGTTCTCTTGACGGTCCTAAGACAAAAGAAGAGTTAATAAACAATACTATGGCACGAACATTAGTAGGAACAGTAATCTCAGACAAAATGCAGAAAACAGTAGTTGTATCTGTTGAGAATAAATTTAGACATGCGAAATACGGGAAAGTTATCGTGAAACACAAGAAATACAAAGCGCATGCAGAAGAGGGCGGATATATAATAGGAGATCTCGTTGAAATGCAGGAAGTACGACCAATCTCACGTGATAAGCGATTTACGGTTATTAAAAAGTTAAAGAAAACAACCCAGGAATGATACAACTTAGAACAGTCTTGACAGTGGCAGATAACAGTGGTGCGAAAGAAGCGATAATGATTGGTATGCCATTTAAAGGAAATAGAAAATACGCTTATATTGGTGAAATCGTTAACATCGCTGTGAAAGATGCTATTCCTTTTGGTCAAGTAAAAAAAGGTGAAGTATTGTCAGCTGTTGTAATCAGAACTCATAAAGAATATAGAAGAGAGGACGGAAGTTATATCCGATTTGACGATAACGCCTGTGTCATTTTGCAAGCAAAGGACAACAAGGATCCTAAAGGGACACGCGTATTCGGACCAGTTGCAAAAGAAGTAAAAGATAACGGATTCAAGAAGATTGCAAGTTTGGCAGAGGAAATGTATTAATATGAAAATCAAAAAGAACGATAAAGTAACAATTCAGACCGGCAAGGATAGAGGAAAACAAGGTGTTGTTGAAAAAGTATATCCAAAACAGAACACAATCCTTGTTACAGGAATGAATCTATACAAAAAGCATGTACGAAAGAGTGAACAAATGCCAAAAGGCGGTATTGTAGAAGTACCTCGACCAATGGATATTTCAAAAGTCGGACTCGTGTGTCCACATTGCAAGAAAACTGTCCGAATCGGATACCAAATTGAAGCTGGAAAAAAGTCTCGAATTTGTAAAAAATGTAAAACCATTATTTAAGCACTATGTCATCATTTAAAGAATTTTTTAAAACCGAAGTAAAACCAGCACTCATGAAAGAGCTTGGGCTAAAAAACACCCTCGCGGTTCCTAATATCGTAAAAATCGTTCTTAATGTAGGAGCGGGAGAAGCTGTGACAAATAAGGGAGTTATTGCTAAGATTCAAGAACAAATCAGTATTATCGCAGGACAAAAAGCAGTTGTAACGAAAGCGCGGAAATCAGTCTCAGCCTTCAAAATTAGAGAAGGACTCGCAATTGGAGTAAAGGTAACACTTCGCGGAGATAGAATGTTTGAATTCTTGCAGAAATTTGTTACAATCGTACTTCCTCGACTTCGCGATTTTAAAGGAATCGATGACAGCTCGGTAGATGCACATGGTAATTTAAATATTGGTTTTACAGAACAAACGTTATTTCCAGAGATCGAATATGACAAGGTAGATAAGTTACGTGGACTTCAGATTACAGTAGTAACGACAGCAAAAGATAAGAAAAAAGGTAGATTACTATTTGAAAAATTGGGAGTCGCATTTAAAAAATAATCATCTATGGCAAAAACATCAGACGAAGTAAAATTTAAGAAAGAACAAAAATACAAAGTACGCAATCATAATAGATGTCAGATTTGTGGAAGATCGAGAGGGTATATGCGCCGATTTGGCCTATGTCGCATCTGTTTCAGAAGAAGAGCATTAGATGGAGAGATTCCAGGAGTTAGAAAGATTTCTTGGTAAATAATTATGAGTAGATCAATAAAAAAAGGACCATACGTCGATGAAAACCTCATGAAAAAGGTTATGGCACAAAAAAAGGGATCTGATAGAAGTGTCTTGAAGACATGGGCACGTGCTAGTCAAATCGCCCCAGAGTTTGTGACACACAAAATCGGGATCCACAACGGGAGAAAACATATTGAAGTGCTTATCACTGAAGGAATGGTTGGACACCGACTCGGAGAATTTTCGCTTACCAGAACATTCAGGGGACATGGAAAGATTACAAAGAGAACAGCAGATAAGACTTAAAAATTGATATATATCTATGAACGATCCAATAATTGATTTGATAATAAGAATAAAAAATGCATATATGACAAAGAATGAGGGGCTTGAAATGCCACATTCAAGTTATAGAGAAGCGGTTTTAAAGAAACTGCAAGACATGAAATATATCAAATCATATTCTGTTGAGGGAGATATCATCAAGACAATCGAAATTGAGCTTATGTATACAAAAGGCGTTCCAGCCCTTACCGATGTAAAATTAGTATCAAAACCAGGAAAGCGAGAATATGTTTCATACAGAGACTTAAGAAACGTAATGAATGGAATGGGTGTTTCGTTTTTATCAACACCAAAGGGTATCATGACAAATAGAGAAGCACGAAAAGAGAAGCTTGGGGGCGAATTATTATTTATGATTTGGTAATACTATGTCAAAAATTGGACAAAAAGTACTCACTGTTCCCGCAACTGTAACTTTTACAGTCGAACGTAGTGAAGTGACTATAAAAGGGAAATTGGGTGCTTTAACTATCGTATTACCACAAGGAATCACAGTAGAAAAAGGACAAGATAATACATATTCTGTTGTTCGAAGAAGCGATTCAAAGGATTTAAAATCCCTTCATGGAACGTTTCGAACTCTTATCGACAATGCTATCAGGGGAGTTGACAAGGCATGGGAAAAAAGACTTGAAGTTGTAGGAACAGGATTTAACGTCAAGATGCAGGGAAAAGATCTCGTTTTCAAGGTGGGCTATTCTCACCCTGTCATTTACAAGGAATCAGAAGGAGTTACATTTGCGGTGGAAGGTAACAATAAAGTGATTATCAGCGGAAGAGACAAACAACTTGTTGGAGAAATCGCATATAAAGTAAAGATGCTTAAGAAACCTGATGCATATAAAGGAAAAGGGATAAAGTATGAAGGTGAAAAGTTAAGAATTAAGCCAGGTAAGAAGGCAGCAAAAACGGCTTAACGAAGCACGATACCTATGAAAAAATTTATTAATACGGATAGAAAACTAAGAAGAAAAAAGAGAGTGAGTATGAATATCATTGGAACCGCAGAGCGACCACGCGTGTCTGTCTATAGATCATCAAAGAACGTATATATCCAAGCGATTGATGACATGACAGAAAAAACTATTTGTGCAGCGCATAGTAAGACGGTCACTAATGGAAAAAAGTCTGATGAGGCCTTTGAAGTTGGGAAAAAACTTGGATTACTAATGAAAGAAAAAAATATTACAAAAGCTGTTTTTGATAGAGGTCCTTATACCTATTTAGGTCGTGTACAACGACTCGCGGAAGGTCTTCGCGAGGCGGGGATACAGGTTTAATAATTATTACTGATTTATGGTAGATCAATTTCAAGAAAAAAAGTTAGAAGAGAAAATTTTACTTATCAAGCGAGTAACAAAGAAAATCACCGGTGGAAGCCATATCACATTTGTTGCAGTTGTTGCTGTTGGAGACAGAAAAGGTAAAGTTGGTGTCGGAATGGGCAAAGGAAGAGAAGTTCCACAAGCCATCCGCAAAGCATTCACAAAAGCACAAAAGAAAATGGTCACTATCCCAGTTTATAAAGGAACTATTCCTCATGAAATTTTCCTGAAATATAAAGCAGGTGTTGTATTTTTGAAGCCAGCTCCAGAGGGAACTGGACTTAAAGTGGGAAGTGTAATTCGTACCATATTCGACCTTGCAGGAGTATATAATGTATCTGGCAAGATTATTGGATCTAGAAACCAAATCGTGAATACTCATCTTATCATGAAGGCAATCAGTATGCTTAAAAATAGAACATTACCAGTTTCCGAAGGGTCAAAGAACGAATGATATCATTTTTGTCAGTTTTACCAACGTTAGTTGAACGTTCCAAGAAACGATTAGGTCGTGGACTTGGTAGTGGAAAAGGTGCAAAAAGTGGACGAGGGACAACTCGACACCAAAAAGCACGATCTACTATTCCTCTTCATTTTGAAGGTGGACAGGGAAGACTCGTAAAAAGATTTCCGCTTCTTCGAGGAAAAGGTAGAAATTATAGTAGAAAGACTTATAAGTATGTTATCTACTCAGAGCAACTTAATGTGTTTGAAGATGGAGCAGTAGTTGATATTGCAGCTTTATTCAAGGCAAATCTTATAGAAGCAGACGCAAAAAGCCCAATCGTAAAGCTCATCAAGAAGGGAGATGTAACTAAAAAATTGACAGTTGCTTTACCAGTTACTCAATCGGTAAAAGCAATGATTGAGAAAGCGGGCGGGACCGTGAGAGTATGAAAGATATAAAGGAAAAACTAAGACTACTTGCAGGAGACAAAGTCTTACAAAAAAAGATTTATTTCACACTCGCAATTTTCCTTTTTTTCCGTATATTCGCTTTTCTACCTGTATCAATCATCAATCTTGCCAAGTTGAAGGCGCTTTTTGATCAAAGCCAATTTCTTTCTCTTCTTGATATTTTTTCCGGAGGCACTCTCATAAACTTTTCTATTATGGCCCTGGGATTAAATCCGTATATCAATGCATCTATCATATTACAATTACTTTCTGTCATATTTCCACAGTTGGAACAACTTGCAAAAGAAGGAGAGTATGGAAGGTTTAAGATGAATCAGTACACTCGTTTTCTGACTGTGCCTCTCACCATCGTCCAAGCTATCGGCATTTATGTTCTTCTTAAGAATCAAAAAATTCTCACCAATCTGTCCCCTCTTGAGTTTTTCTCGTTTATATTCACTCTCGTTGCTGGCACCTTTATTTTGGTATGGTTTGGTGAGCTTATTTCGGAATTCGGCATGGGGAATGGAATTTCTCTTATTATCTTTGCCGGTATCGTGGGTAGGATGCCTGTGCTTTTGGGAAAAACGGCAACCACTTTGAATCAGGAAATGGTCATTAACTTAATTGTATTTATCGTTGTATCAGTAGCCGTTATCGCGGCAGTCGTGTTTATTAACGAAGCAATCAGAAGGATTCCGGTTTATTACGCCAAGCGAATAAAAGGGAATAAAGTGTATCAAGGTGCAACTAATTATCTTCCCCTCAAATTAAATCAAGCAGGAGTTATCCCAATCATATTCGCGGTTTCATTTGTTCTTTTTCCTCAATTGGTTGGGAACTTCCTTCAATATTCAAAACAGCCAATCGTAGCAAGTGTCGCAAAGTTTCTTGTTGTTACCTTTAAACCATCGGGTGCAATATATAATATTCTTTACTTCCTCCTTGTCATTGGGTTTACTTTTTTCTATACGATAATTGTGTTTAGTCCACAAAAAATATCCGAAGAGATTCAGAAGCAAGGTGGATTTATCCCTGGTATCCGCCCTGGACTAGCAACAAAGCAATATTTGGAACAAGTGCTTTACAAGATTACAAGCGTAGGGGCATTATTCCTTGGTTTAATCGCAGTTATGCCTACCATTTTATCTGCTATCACAGGTATCACAGGGCTTGTCATCGGTGGGACAAGCATATTAATCGTGGTTTCAGTCATCCTTGAATCTTTCAAGATGATGGAATCTCAACTTGTGATGAAAAGCTACGATAAATTTGCGAAGTAACATTATAAATATTATTTAATTCACTATGGCAAAAAAAGGATCTCGTGTGCTTCTCGGATTAGTCTGCGAAGTATGTGGAAAACAAAACTATGTCACCCAGAAAAATAAAGTGAATACAACTGAACCCTTAAAGTTGCAGAAGTATTGCAACCAGTGCAAGAAGACAGTAGCTCATAAAGAACGAAAAAAGTTAGATTAATTTTTCGCATTCGCTTTAAATTTTCTATGAAATTGGTACTCATTGGTATACAAGGATCTGGAAAATCAACCCAAGGTAATATCCTTTCGAAGTTGTTTAAGATTCCTTACTTATCAACAGGCCATGTCTTTCGTGAAATCGCAAAGGAAAAAACGACGCTTGGCCGCTATATCAAAGAGACCATGAATGCTGGTATTCTCATACCAGATGAAAAGACGATAGAAATCGTAAACGGCTATTTATCTCGCCCAGAATATAAAAGAGGCTACATTCTAGATGGATTTCCTCGCACACTCAAGCAGGTAGAAAAGTTCAAAAATAACGTTGATAAAGTGATATATCTTCAAATTTCCGATAAAGAAGCATTATGGAGGCTTACCCATCGGAAAGATACAAGGGAAGATGAAACGCTTCCCGCAATTAAAAAAAGAATAGAGCTATTTCATCAATTTACCGATCCGGTCATAAAGCATTATGAAGAGGAAAAAAGGTTGATTGATATAGATGGGTCAGTATCTATCGAGGACGTAAACAAACAAATTCTCGAAGGGTTGGGAAAACAACTGGTTGAGAATGAGGTTATTGAATGGAAACCAAAAAAAACGGTGATCGCGCTTGTTGGATTGCCCGGAGCGGGAAAGACGGACGCTGCAGAGTTTTTCAAGGAACACGAATTTCCTATCATCCATTTCGGGAAAATAATTAACGATTATATCGATGAAAAAGGACTTGAACACTCTGAAGAAGTGCATAAGAAAACACGAGAAGCATTAAGAGAAAAACACGGCAAAGAAGCCCTTGCAGTGCTTAATTTGGAAAAAATTGAAGCAGCTTTCAAGGAAAGCCAAGTTATTGTTATCGACGGAATGAGATCATGGGAAGAATATCTATACTTAAAGAAAAATCTTAATAAAACTCGTATTTTTATCATCAATATTTATGCAGACAAAAAAGTACGATATCACCGAGCAGCACATAGAACATACAGAAGAAACTTATTTGGAGAACAGCGAGATATAAATGAACTTATTGGTACTAATATGGGTCCGACAATTGCATTTGCCGATTTCGTGGTAAAAAATAATTTTTCTAAAGACGACTTTACCGATAAACTCGAAACAGTCTACCGCCAAATATATTTTTCTTAATACTAATGATTACCTATAAAACAGACGCTGAAATAGAAATAATGCGTATTTGTGGCGAAAAGCTTAGAAATGTAATGAAACAGCTGGTTCCGCAGGTACATGCAGGAATGACAACTAATAGGATTAATGAGCTCGCAGAACAGTATATTAAAGAACAGGGCGCAGATATATCTTTCAACAAGGTTGAGGGGTATAAATGGGCAGTGTGTGTCCCTATCAATGAACAAGTGGTTCACACGCCTCCCACGAAAAGGGTGCTCAAAAACGGGGACGTACTCTGCATCGACATTGGCGCTTACTATAAAACCTTCCACACCGATTACTCAACAACGTTTGTGGTCGGGGGAAATACTACTCCAGAAATCGATCGATTCTTACAAACGGGGAAGGAAGCTCTTACTCTTGCGATTGCACAAGCAAAGGTCGGGAACAGAATTGGACATATTTCGGATGCAATTGAAAAAAAGGTTAAGGGCGCTGGTTATACCGTCATGAGGCAACTTACTGGGCATGGAGTAGGTCATGAACTCCATGAAGACCCCTTTATTCCGGGTTTCGTCTCAAAGAGCATAGAGAAAACGATGAAAATAAAGCCAGGCATGGTCTTAGCTCTGGAAGTCATCTATTCAATGGGGAGCTCAGAAATAGCCTATGAAGAAGGCCAAGAATGGTCTATAATCACTGAGGACAAGAGTATGTCTGCCTGCTTTGAACATACAGTAGCAATTACGGAGAAAAACACCTTGGTTTTAACGTAAATGTATGTTACAATATACTTTTTATGAAGGAAGAAGCAGGTGATTTTATTGTTTTGGAAGGTGAAGTGCTCGAAAACCTTCCGAATACTCTTTTCAGAGTAAAGGTTTTGAATTCTGAAAAAATAATCCTGTGTTATTTGTCGGGCAAAATGAGGAAAAATTATATTAAAATATTGCCTGGAGACAAAGTAAAATTTGAATTGTCCCGGTACGATATGGAAAGAGGAAGAATTATTTATAGAGTTTAATTGATTTTAAGTTTTTAAGTATGAATATTCAGTCATCAGTCAAAAAAAGATGTGCAAAATGTAGCATGGTAAAGCGAAATGGCAAATTATATGTCATTTGTAGCAATCCAAAACACAAACAAAGACAGGGATAAGTGATTATTATTTATTTTTGAATTATTTATGGTTCGTTTATTCGGGGTCATCATACCAGATACAGACAAAGTGCTTTTCGGCTTAACTAAGTTATACGGCATTGGCTGGGTAAACGGTGCAGCTGCTTTGAAAAAAGCCGGTCTTACCAATGACAAAAGGATGAAGGATCTTACAGAAGAGCAACTCAAGAAATTAACAGAAATCATCGAAAAAGAATATAGAGTAGAAGGAGATCTTCGTGAAGAGGTAAGTGAAAACATCAAACGACTCAAGGAAATCACATCTTACAGAGGAATCAGACACATGAGAGGTCTTCCAGTCCGCGGACAAAGAACAAAATCAAACTCTCGTACAAAGAAGGGAAAGAGAAAGACAGTTGGAGCATTAAAGAAAGAAGTATGGGCAAAGTTAGAAGGTGCAAAGACAGCCGCCCCAGCTGCTCCAGCAAAAAAATAAATAATTAAACTTATTATATGAATACACCACAAACATCACAAAAGAAATCAAAAAATAGAATTGTCGAAAGCGGCAAAATATATGTTACAGCGACATTCAACAATACCCTTGTATCAGTAAGTGATGAAAAGGGAGCTGTTATCGCAACTGGGTCAAGCGGAATGCACGGATTTGCAGGAACACGCAAATCTACTCCTTACGCAGCAACCGTCACAACAGAAACTGTTCTCAAGAAAGTCTCAAATGATTTTGGTATGAGGAAAGCAGTGGTTTTTATGAAAGGTATCGGCCCTGGCCGTGAAGCTGCACTTAGAGCAATTAAAGGATCAACGGTTGATATTGATTCAATTATAGATGTGACACCAGTTCCACATAATGGGGTACGGGCACCAAAGGTTCGAAGAGTCTAATACAATATTATTATGAATTTTAGATGACTATATGAGATATACGGGACCAAAAAATAGAATTGCACGAAGACAGGGAGTAGACCTCGGTTTAAAAACTGCAGGTTCTAAATC
>JBBQLR010000003.1:0-78359 GCA_038328135.1 Patescibacteria group bacterium
AAACGTGACTTGCTTGATAAAGTGGCAAAAGAACTCATGATAAAAGAAAGTCTCGACCAAGATGAATTCGAAGCAATCGTCGGCGCCAAAATCAAAAAAGCATGAACAACACGCTTCTCATCGTTGATGGCAACGGTCTTATGCATCGGGCATATCATGCTCTCCCCCCTTTCAAAACAGCCAAAGGGGTTCCGACACAAGTGGTATATGGATTTTTTTCCATACTCTATAAGTCGATTGCAGATTTTCAACCCACTCACGTACTTGTTTGCTTTGACACTCCAGCACGAACGTTTCGCAATGAACTTCATAAAGAATATCAATCCCAACGACCAAAAACAGCAGATGACTTCATCATCCAGATTCCGATGGTTAAAACAGCCCTGGATGCGGCCAAGATTGTACATATTGAGCTAGATGGATACGAAGGGGACGATGTGATTGGAACTGCAGCCACAAAGGCTGAAAAGCAAGGATTCAGTATCCTTATTCTCTCCGGTGACAAAGATATGATGCAACTTGTGAATGATCATGTTTCAACCGTTACTCCAGACATAGGTTTTTCAACAACAAAAGTTTATACCGCAGCGGCAGTCATTGAAAAAATGGGGATTCCACCTAATAAAATAGTCGACTATAAAGCACTAGCCGGAGATCCTTCGGATAACTACAAGGGAGCTGGTGGAATCGGGCCCAAAACTGCTCAAAAACTTCTCAAAGAGTTTGGGTCCCTCGAAGGAATCCTCGCAAACGTAGACAAGCTCCCTGAGGGAAAAATTAAGCAAAATATCAGGAATAGTATAGAAGATATAAAGATGGGAAAAAAGCTTGCAACTATAGTCACTGACGCACCGGTACATATCCCCCTTGAGGATACTAAGTGGGTTGGTTTTATAGAACCGCTGAGAGCAAAGCTGTTGGAGTTTGAGATGTATTCCCTTATCGCGCGCTTGTTTCCGAAACTCAAGAAAAAAGTCGAAACCAAGAAAAAAAAAGAAGAACTCAGTAATCGCGATCAAATAGCGATGTTTTAATATGACCATAAACGCAGAACTGCAACAGAATATCTTTTTTACGGTGTTTTTCACCGTCACTCATAATCTCCCTGTTTTTTTGTACGGCGCGGGAGTCCTTTTTTTTGCCCTTTTATCCATCATAAAACCGAGACGATCATATATTTTAATGCTTCTTGGATTCATTCTCCTCCTTTTTGGATTTGAATATAACAAACATATTCTCGAAGGGCTTAGAGAGCAAACAATTAATGCTCTCATCACAACCCAAGAGCATAATTTGGTTAGAAGGATCGTGGACATCGTACTCGAGAAGGTGCTTCCTATCCTTTTCCCGTTTAACGGAGTAGCGTTGATTGGAATGGGTATTTATTTCCTTAAGAGGGAGAGAAATACTACAAAGGCAAAGTGAATCGGAAGGTAGAGCCTTTTCCAAGTTCCGATTCTACGAAAATATGTCCCTTATGCATAGCTACAATTTGTTTGGAAATATAAAGCCCAAGACCAGTGCCCGAAGCATTTGTCGTTTTTGCATAACTACTTCCCATGAGGCCAAATTTCTGGAATAGCTTAGCTTTATCTTCGTTAGACATCCCAGGACCAGTATCTTTCACAGAAACTTCTACCTGTTCTCCCCTTGCCACAACTGAGAGAATTATCGAACCGTGTGTGGGAGTAAACTTGAGAGCATTGCCCACTAAATTTTGAATTACTTCATGCAACTTATCACTATCTCCTATTATCATCATCTTTTTATTGGGAATTTGTACTTCAAAATTGATATGTTGTTCTTTTGCCTTAATAGAAAGTTCATCAAATACTCTCCTTACAAGGTCTTGAAGAACAAATTTCCTTGTCACAAGTTGCAACCTTTTTCCTTCTATTCGGGAAATGGTGAGCATGTTCGCGACAAGCTTTATCAACCTATCAGTTGAGATTGATGCAATAGTAATATATTCCTTAATTTTTGGATCTAATTCTTTTGATTTATTGAGAGCCATCCATAAATAACTTTTTATAGCAGTCATGGGAGTACGAAGTTCGTGGGACGCAATGGATACGAAGTCATCTTTAAGCTTGTCCAGTTCCTGCAATCTCTCGTTTGCCTTTGCGATTTCTTGATAAAGCATTGAATTGTCGAGCGCAATGGAAATGATATTAGGAAGTCTATCGAGTAAATCTTTTTGTTGATCATATGAAAATGCACCATCCTCTCCTATACCTACCGTCATAATTCCCACAATATGCCCTCTCATTTTCAATGGATATACCAGAAACTCTTGGATTCCAAACGATTTCTGTACTTCCCGACATTCTATCAGGTCAAGACCCGGGCATGGCAAAAAATAAAGATGTTTTGTTCTCTGCATTTTTTGTGTAAGAACAGTCTTGGCTATTATATGTTCATTTTTTAAAAGAGAGATATTTGACGTAGAGGTTAGGCGAACACATTTTTTTTCTAAAGTAGTTCGAGTATTCGCATATGAAACGGAAAGAGGCGTAAGAGAAGACCTACTATGGTTCATCACTCGTAGCGTCATGCTTTTTAAACCAGCATCATGCACTACCATTTCCGTGACTTTTCGTGCGATGATATCTATGTCGGTCACCGAACTAAGCACAAGCTCTTCAATTTTACGTAATAATGATAGGGTTTTATTACGCTCAGCAAGCTCAAGATTTTTCTTATACATCTCTTTTGCTACATGCTCCATTTCCAATGTAAGAGATGACGAGTTACTAGTCATATTTTTATTATAGTAGAAATTTGGCTGTTAGATATTGTTATTTAAGAAGAATTGGTTGTTTATCCTTTGGAAGCTGAGAAACAAGTTTTTTTACTGCATGACGACATACTTCAACCGAAACCTGTCCGAAAAAGTCTCGATATTGCTCAATTAATTGTTCAATTATTTCGCTTTCATCTCCCGTAAATGAGATTTCGTGCTTTTGCCAATTCAACTTTAACCCTTTTACTCTTCCAGCTTGTTCAACTGCTATTGGGCCAATAATCGTTTCTTGTTCCGAAATAATCTTTTCGACAATATCGTTATATACTGTATTTCCTGTCATTTTTATTGTGTTGACTTATGGAAATTGGATAATGTTGTATACATTTGGAATAATGCCATAGTCATTAAAAAATAACTCAACATATAGAGATAGTCGTTCAATCCACCAGCAATCCAATCTTTATTATTTGCTTGATATAAAAACATGAAGTCTGCTAAATATTGTGAAATCAAAGCAAGTAGAAAAAACAAAATCCGCCCTTTCATAATCCCCCCTAATAATTTCCTTGAAAGTAAAAAGGTTAATAAGGCGAGTGATATATAAATACTTTGACCTAATGGGTATCCAAAATCGAGGAATATGGTAAGTGGTTGTGAAAAGTCGAAAGAATAATTTTTTAGGAAGTATAGATACGAAATTATCAGAGTAATGAGTGGTATAAAAACTACTTGAAGCTTACTTACTATTGATTTTAAAGTTAGTGCAACGCCAGATGCTTTTGCTAGTGTAAAAACACCGAGAATATAAAACGGAATACTTCCAAAATAACCTATATCTCCTATTGAAGGATACGGCACTGCTATATGCTGATAGAGATAATAGTAAGTATATGCAATTTGACCGAATTCTTGTAATAGAAGGCCAATTGAAAAATAGATAATAGTTCTTCCGACTAAACTCCGGAACCCTCCCCATCCAATTGATATATATAATCCCCAAAGCCCACCCCAAAGTGCGATAATTCCGTATGAATCAGAAAAGTAGTTGTGGTTCAAGTCAGAACTACTCGTTTTTTGTTGAACAAGCAACCACCAGAATGTTAGAAAGACAAAAATTGCGAGAGTAAGTTTTGCTTGCCATTCTTTTTTTATTGTCTCAATCAGACCAGTCATACTATGAGGATACTTAACCTTAAGTTGAATGTCAAGTTGAAGCTAAGTATAATTTACTGATGATACCCAGCTTTCCTGAATTCAAGAAAATGAAACTAGAGGATAGAAAGGAAATTGAAAAATATACGTCCGCATATCCTCCTTTTTCGGATTTTAATTTCATAAGTTTATGGGTTTATGACACAGAAGATGACATTATTGTATCGTATTTAAACAAAAACCTAGTAATTCGCCTGAGAGATTACGTGACAAATAAACATATATACTCCTTTTTAGGAATTCATAAAACGATAGAAACTGCCGACATACTTTCTCAGTGGTCGCATAAACACCATGCAATATCATCATTAAAACTAATTCCAGAGCCTGTGGTCACTGCAGATCCAGATATGGCAAATCATTTTAACGTACAAGAGGATCCAGATAGTTATGATTATGTATTATCAACTTCGCAATTGAGTAGATTGGAAGGAAGCAAATATAAATCAAAACGTAAACTCGTTAATGCTTTTAATAAGAAATATCCTCATCATACAGTTAAAGAGATAGATATCAAAGATTTGAAAATTCAAAAAGAAGTGATGGAATTATTTAATACTTGGGGTGCAATTAAGAAAAAATCGACAGATGATATACTCCATGAGTTAGTCGCGATCAAACGGTTACTAAAACACGCAGACCAGTTTAAGCTCATCACTGTTGGAATATACATAGATGAGAAGCTCATCGGATTTTCTATAGTTGAGCTCGTACATAATTCATACGCAGTAAATCATTTTATGAAAATGGATAATACATTTATAGGTATCTCCGAGACTATCGATAAGGTAACCGCTCAAAAATTGCATGACAAAGGATATATTCATTTTAATATCGAACAAGACTTAGGTATACCTGGCTTAAAAAAGTCCAAAACACTTTGCAGACCGATCCATTTCTTAAAGAAATATATTATTTCCCCAAAATAGTGTTTATATAATAAAAATATATGTGGATTTTATTTGCATTGCTTTCGCCTGCGGTCTATACCATCAATAACTTTCTAGATAAATATATTCTTTCTCGTAGGGTAAAGGACTATAACGCCCTACCGATTTATACTGCGATAGTAAGCTTCTCGTTTGGGCTCATCTGGTGGCTTCTTGCTCGAATGCCACTACTTCCATTCAAAGATGCTGCTATTATTATTGGCACCGGCATAATAACCATCTTTTCCCTTGTTGTCTATTTTAAAGCGCTATCGAATCAAGAAACGAGTATCGTAATATTACTATTCCAATTGTCACCTGTTTTCACTTTTTTACTCTCCTCAATTTTCTTGAAGGAAGTAATAACAATGAGACAATATGTTGCTTTTATCATAATATTAGGCGCGACCGTATTGTTAGTTCTTCCTAAGAACAAGCAGTCTTGGAAGGTACCTGAAGGCTTCTGGAATATCGTGCTGTTTGATTGTATGTACGCCCTAATTGGGATACTTCTAAAATATTCTACACACGATAGTTCGTTTTCTCAGATAATCGCATATGAAAGTTTTGGCATTGGTATAGGCGGCGTACTTATTTATGTATTCATGCCTATTATAAGAAATGCATTTAATAAGTCCATAAAACCATTGTTCAGAAAAGCTCTTCCTATAATTGTTTTTAATGAAATAATTTTTATCACGGCGAAGTCCTTGGGATATTTTGCATTTGTCATCGGTCCAGTCACTCTGGTAAGCGTCCTTTCAAATGTCCAGGTTTTTTTTGGTTTAATTTTTGGATGGGTTCTCACCACAGCATTTCCCAAATCATTTCATGAAGATATCTCAAAAAAAAATATATCAATAAAGTTAATATCGGCAATACTTCTGTTTGTTGGATTATATCTTATGATATAGCTTGTTCCCACCCCTCCGCTTTGTATATCGCAACAACCAGAACTGAGGAAGGCATATCGGTAACTTTAGTTACACACATTTTAATATTCATTTTTTTAGGAGTAAACGAATAACCTCGAAGATGGCATAAGTCAGATAGAGATTTCTTAACTTCATCTTCAAGCTGCACTTTTACCATATCCTCTGAATTCTCAATAAAACTGTGTTCTACAAATATACCTCTTCCGTCTTCTTCCTGACACCATCCCACCGCTGCCCCGATATAACGGCCCGATTCTCTACTTCTTTTTTCAGACATAACGATATATAGTTTATGTCCATATTCGTTTTCTGGGGTTTTATATTTCTGTTGTTTTATCATGGTTCCTGGAGGTATGATGGAGGAAAGAACGATAAGGTTGTAATTACTTACCCCTGCGTCATAGAGAGCCGAATCGAATGCAGATAATAGGGTTTTCCCCTGTCCTTTGCCTGTGGAAATCGTAATATTCATAAGGAGTTTTTCACTTTTTCCAAAAATTCATCTGGATTTAAGTCACTTTTAATAAGATACGAATAACCAAGCTTAGTTACTTTTTGCACCATCTCATTTTTATCCAAGTTAGTTAGGAATACGATATTTTTCTTCAATACTTCCGGATGCTCTATTTTCAGTTTCTCAACTACCTCTACCCCGCTCATCTTAGGAAGGATTATGTCAAGCAGGACAAGATCTAAATCCTTATTTTGAATTTTTTGATAGGCTTCATCACCATCTTTTGCAACGTCCAGTGTATAGAGATCTTTCAATAAATCGGTATAAAGGGTTCTCAAAAACTCATCGTCCTCTACCAATAACACATTCTTTTTTTTCATAATAGGAAAAGATAAATATTTTTATTTTTTATGTATCGCTGATTGAATCTTAGATAAAAGGAGGTCAAAATCAAAATCTCCCTTATTAATAAAATCCACCGCTCCCATGGAAAGCGCTTTCTGAACATTGGCTTCTTCACCAAGAGTTGAGAAAACGATAACTGGTGTACCAGGGATTATCTTATTATCTTTAGCAAATTGCAACACGTCGAAGCCATTCTTTCCGGGCATAATTATGTCAAGCAAAATACAATCATACTTTTTCCCTGACATTCGTGCGATAGCATCTTCTCCATTACTTGAAAAATCTACCGTTATGGACTTCTCCTTTAATTTATCTATACATATTTTTTGAAAGAACATATCATCCTCAACGAGAAGTAGCGTAGGATTATTGCCTCCCACTTTTTCTAATAATTTTTCCATTGCACTTGTTTCTTCAACAAGTGATAATTCTCCATCAAATTTTTCTATTGAATCTAAGTCGTCTATAAAGGTTTTTGGTAGCGGGAGCAAATCCCTAAGATCTGGTGTGAGCTTTATTTTTTTCGTACTGAGAATTCTACAAAATGTTTCCACCTCAAGAGATAAAGCAGCTATTTTTTTATACCCCATGGCCATACTTTGCCCTTTTAAAGAATGAGAGATGCGGAGTAGCTCTTGAACAGTCGTGTCATCAATGGGAGAAGCTTTGATATTAATATATTCTTCTACAAGTTTTCGCGCAGTTTCAAGATAGAGCGTTTTATAAGCAGATAGATTTATTGTCATAGCACAATAGTAACAAACCTTTACCCATAAATGCAATGCTATGTGAAAATAACAAATTACCCCCCTCACTCTTGAGGGGGGTAATTGCTAACGTGACATGACTTATCGAGTAACGGTGATTATTTCGCCGTTGTCTGTTACTGGGGATGAAACAGTGATTCTGTTCTGTGCATCCTTCGTAACCGAATACCCTGTGGTATATGAGACTGTACAATCCGTAATTGGGGATGTTGCAAGAGATGGTTCAGTTGGCAACGCTGGAATGTAATTTGGCATTAAATCTGCACAAATATTTAATCCCGCTGTACTTACTCCTGTAACTGTGTCAGCTGTAAGTGCTTTTAAAGCAGGTGGCAATTGACCTTTATTTTCTGCAACATATTGGTGTATTGCATTCAAGATTTGGAGAATATCGCTTCTGCGGCGAGTATTGTTTGCTTGACCGAATTGTCGAGCTGGGTTGATGGCGATTAATGTAATAGCCAAGAGAATCGCCAAGATTCCGATGACGACAAGAAGCTCAATAAGTGTAAAACCTTTTTTGAGTTTTATCATAAGGGTAAAATAATAATTAATAAGTACTGTTATCAGAGTAATGAAAAATGGATGGGATGTCAAGTAGATGACGAATGCTATTTCCCTAGTACGATTATTGCATCATACGAACTTTCTCTTGTAGGGTCTTCGGTGATTGTGGGAATAGATTTTTTAAGTAACGTTTGGATATTTGCTTTCGTTGTTGCACTTAGTGTGGGAGAGTATATCACGAAGGTTCGAGCATTTGGTACATCAGCAATACTATCTTCTATGATGTTTGTAAAGCCTTCTGCAGTAAGCTGCACCTTAAGCGCATCACGTATTGCGACTTGGGAAGTGGCAGTAGTGATTTTTATTGTTGGGACAGTCTTGGGAGGCGTGGAAGTTGGGGCAGACAATGCGCCAGGTGTTGGCGAAATAGTGATGGGTACATTGTTTTGAGGCGAAACGGTTGGAGCTGGCCCATTTGATTTCATATACACCACTACCAAGACAATGACTAAAATAACGAATATTGGTATAATGAAGGGTAGCGTAGATTTTTCTTTTTTTTCTTCATCTTCTTCCACCACTTCAAATCCCTCTACAGACCGTTGTGGCGTTAATGAAAATGATTCCTGTTTTATAAGCGATATATTCTTAAAAATTGTGTCTGCTGAAACTTGAGTTAAGACTGATAAACCGCCTTTTGGGAAGATAGTGAGCCCTTCAAGCGCCGTCACACACTCAATCGTTGAAGATACAGAACTAAACATTTTTCGTAAGCTTTGAATTAAATCTCCATTTGCCGCAATAATGAGAACTCCTGCATCTGATTTGATTCGTTTTGAAAGCACGCTATCAAAGGGAATATAATCCAAGTACAAGTTGATAGAGCTTTCCAATTTTTCTTGTGGTGCGATCGGAAACTCCTTTCTAAATAAGGGTGTTTGCATGATAAACACAAATTCCGTTGGGGGAATCTTATTGACGGTGAAAAAATCAAACAAAGATTTCGTTGCGAGGTCAATATTTTTTATTTCCATTTCTGCATAAATATCGGAGGAAAGTTTGAACGAAAATACGGTAGTCGAATAGGAAGGAATATACATATCGATGATACCGCCTCTCATAAGGAGAACACCATTATGTATTTTTGAATTTGTTTCGCTCATTGAAATAGTTGCTGCCAAGAAATAATCGTAAGAACATTATTAGTATAATCTAATTTTGCCTGGATGACCCGTGTAAACCCACCACTCATTCCTTTAGAAAGCACTGTGTATTGACCATTATTTGTAACGGTGACAATCGCCGTTGCACTCGGGCTTACCTGTATTGTCTCACCTGTATAGTCTTGATTACGAAGGAGTTGAAGAGATGCATTTTCGATTCCGGCTTCGGCCGCATAATACGCTTCAATGCTCTGCCCTGTTCCTGTTGTAACCTGAGCATTTGAAATGATGATAGAAACGGACGTCATTGCAACGGTAATAAGCACCAAAATAAATATGAGGAGAGTAATAAGCGTCTGCCCTCTTTTTGTTTTAATAGTATTATTTTTCACGGATGCCGAGAGTGGTTGAAAAATGATTAATATCATACCCATTTGGTTGTTTTATCTTGC
Source organism: Patescibacteria group bacterium (assembly GCA_038328135.1). Classification (GTDB taxonomy): domain Bacteria; phylum Patescibacteriota; class Microgenomatia; order UBA1406; family GWC2-37-13; genus JAKBEU01. The sequence goes on from JBBQLR010000003.1 coordinate 9,571, forward strand.
TTGTCACATCAAATTTAACTTGAATCACGTCTCTGGAATTCCCTACTCCAAGTCGCCGGAAAGATAGATTGGAAATTGAAGTTTCAGAGCTATTTAACTGATTTTGAATTCCTCCATGATCAATCACAAGATTTCCCGAAGTGAGGTAATAATCATAGAGCGTTGCTCCAATCATAAGGCGAAGTGAAGGAGCTGAAACGCCAGGTACAGCAGGTAAAACGATGCTTGATGCTTGCGTAAAGTCATAATTTAATCTTGAAAGGAGGTAATTGGAATCTTGCTGCATATTAGAGAGACTTTCAGTTTCTAGTTGCTTGTTTATGAGTGTGGCAAACATCTCCGTAAAAAAAAGAAGCAAAACTGAGAGAATGCTCATGTAGATTACCATTTCGATTATAGTCACTCCACGTTTTTTCATTGGGAGTAATTAAATAGAATTGAGTTAACGACTGGCGTTTGATTTAAGTCGGTTGTTGAAAGAATCAACTTATACTTTACACATTGTCCAATTTGGCCATAAGGGATAGCACCATTTATCGCATTATTAATCGAAACAAAATATGATCCTGATGAACCGTCTGGGCCTATAAAGTTATATGTACTATTTGTGCAACTTCCACTGGTAAGTGGGGCGATAGCTATCTGCATTTTTACTAATGTTCCCACAGGCAATGAGATATTTGATGAAACTCGGTTAAATGCTACCGTCTGTCCGATGTTAGCGGGCACTGATTCATAGGTGCCATACGCTAGATATTTTCCTCCAATAATATCTGGTCCACCTTCAATAATCTTTAAATCCTGCGCTGTGTCGCCGGTAATTAAATAGGCGAATACATCTCCATTTACCTCCTGTGCAGAAGCAGCTCCATAAATACCAGGAGCATATGTCAATCCCCCACATCTTACAGGGTGAGCTTCGTCTGCAAGGTCAAGCACTTGATATTGCTCTCCACCAGTACCAACCAGGATTGCCCTGTTTTCCAAGGGGAGTGTGACCGCTGATTGACTTGGATCCATTCCTCCCGCCTCATATCCCCCTCCCCCAGTACAAGCTGGCTGCATGGGATTTCCTCCTACAACAAACGGATTAGTCTTATTTTCGGTGTTTATGACAAAAAATTCTTTAAAGTCATTTGCATTGGCGTCAGATATGTATGCTCTCTTTCCATCAGGCTTTACATATACACCCTTCGTTTTTTGTAAATTACTACAACCATCTGAATCGATATCCACTTTCCCCACTACCTTCCATTGATTTGCATCTGTATCTTTCGTGACATCAAGAATCGCCATCTCATAACGATAAGTCCCATTTATCGCGACAAACAAATATGTTTTTGTACCGATTTGGCGTAAATATAATTCCTTCGCAGGACTGGAACCATCAGATACTGAAAAAAGTATTCGATTTCCAATTTGAGGGCGAGATCCTGTTTTTGAACTCAAATCAAAGACGTATAGATACCCTCCGATTGCAACATACCCTCTATTATTAAATACGAAAATTGCAGATGGAGGATAATTAAAACTATTTAACGTAAAATACCCCTCTTCTTTATATATCTTATTTGGAATGTCAGAATAAGAGTTTAGATTTATTATTATGACGCGTTTACCTGAAGTGTTAGTGAGGGCAATATATCCCCAATCTGGCTCACCAAATACAGCCGCAGTCTTATAATTCCCGTTCAATCTTCCGGCCAAATTGTAGGTGAATGGATCTGAATTTGTTACTTGAATATGTGCAAATGATGCTGCTGTCCCTCCCGTTTTTCCCATGGATACGTACACGTGCCCAGTGGTTGCCGATACGGCAGTGGGCACTTCCGGTAAATCGACAGAAACGTTTGAAAAAGACGGAACACACCACTTTGCTTTTCCTCCAATTCCTGCTGCAAGTATGATTTCCCCATCGACTGTGTTGGTAACAAGCGTCGCTGACTTAGATCCAGAATCAAAATCACTTTGCGAAGTAAATGTTTTTATAGCATTATTGCGAAACCTCGTCATAAATGTAGTGGAAGAAACTGATGACGAAAATGGGGAGTTCCATGAAATCGTTGACACTATTTTCTTTGTTGAATTATCAAGGAGTCCTCCAACCGTTGCGACAGAACCGTCTTGATTGCGGTAAACATCGCTCAAAACTATCGAAGTGGTATAGCCGTTTGCTGTCTTTTGTCCGGGAACTAATACCCATTTGTTCGTTGCGATATTTGTGTAGTACGTACCATTTGCAGGTAAAGATGCCCAACCGCTTTCTTTTATGCTTTTTACAGCTTCCTGTGTTTCTTTCAACAATGTATTAGCAGTGAATTTTTGTACTTGCTGGGGTTTGCCTTCTCGAGAAGACATGAGACCTGCAACAAATACAGGCAATAAAAGTGCAATAAGCGCAAATACAAGAATGAGCTCGATAAGTGAACTTCCTCTTTTTTTGAAAATATTCAAATTCATATATTAATTACTTATTGGAACACCTAAAAGATTAAACTGAATAGTATGTTGTTCAAGCGGCGTGGGATCTGCTAATGTTATAGAATGTTTGCTTGCGTTGTATCCCACCAGTTCTCCGCTTCCGGAGGCAAAAACAATCGAAGAATTTGGTACATTAATTTGAGAAATTAATATGGGAAGGTTTAATGTTGTAATAATACTTGCTGCATCTGTACTTATAAAATGAGAGCCCGCGAATTGTATATATCTTGTTTGTTCGAAGTACATCCCGTACTGTTGAGAAGAGTTCATGGCATTTATTTGCTGTTGGCGCATAAGGGAAATTATTTTAGTCATTTCCGATTGAAGGCTGTTGCGATCTCGTAGTCGCATAAGTTGAGGGACAGAAAGGGAAACAAGGATTGTTAATACTCCCATTACCGTTAGTAATTCAACGAGTGTAAAAGCTTTTCTTACCATATTTTATTTTTTATCTGGCAGATACTGACCCGATAAGACCGTAAATAGGCGCTATGATTGCCATCATCATACCTCCCACCAACACACCAACAACCACCAACATAATCGGCTCAAGTAATGCCGTGGCTGTTTTGATACTGCTCGCAACTTCGTAATCGAGATATTCCGAAACATCGTGGAGTGACTTATCGAGTGTACCGCTCTTTTCTCCGGCTTCGATGATTTTTATCATGATGGAAGGTATTATTCTTTTACCCTTCTTCAATCCTTCAGACATATTTTTTCCTGAAACCACCATTTCATGCGTTTTATGAATGATGGCAAATACCTCTTTTTTTACAACAACTTCTTCAGTTAATTGAAGTGCTGTAGTGATAGGAATGCCGGAATTCAGAAGTAAAAACATACTATATGTAAAACGCGTTAAATCAATTTTTAATACAAGCGGAGCGATGACAGGGAGAGAGAGGAGAGGTTGAATAATCACTTTTCTCTGCGTCTTAAATAAATAGGCGATACTTCCTATTAAGGCTACGCTTATGAGGATGAAAGGAATTGTTTGATTCATGACAATATCTGAAGCGAACATAAGCACTCTCGTAGGCAAAGGGAGTGCTACTTTTAATCGAAGAAATACCACGGATATTTTTGGGATAACGACAATCAAGATCATTAATAACACACCAACGAATACGATCATAATGAGAACTGGATACATGAGAGCTGATTTCATTTTGTCATTAAACTCCATATCTTTCCGGATATTATCTTTTATGTCTTTCAAGATAATGTCAAGCGTTCCAGATTCTTCAGCTGCTTTTACGATATTTACCGTTACTTTATCGAATATCTGGGGAAATTCGGCAAACGCCGTATAAACCCTTTTTCCTTGATAGATATGGTCATTGAGCGTTTGTAGCACTATTCTCTGGTTCCCTTTTGCATCTTCAAAAAGTGATTCTACAGCACTTAAAATAGAAATCCCCGCGGCAATCATCGTGGATAGATTCATGATGAGTTCAATTTTTTCACTATTTGAAATAGATATATTTTTAAGATTTATGCCTTTTTTCATACAGATTCTACTTTGGTAACACGCAATACTTCCTCTATTGTGGTCAAGCCCTTTGTCACTTTTTCCAAACCATCTTCCAACATAGTTTTCATACCTTCATCAATAGCTTTTTGATTGATGACATCCGAGTCTGCCTTATTGACGATGAGCTCCTTGATGCTTTTACTCACCTGCATTATTTCAAAAACGCCGATTCTCCCCGCATATCCAGTATTATGGCAAATCTTGCACCCCGTACCCTTATACATACTTACCTCAGGGGCATCTCCAAAATATTTTTGAATGAATCTTATTGGTATATGTTCTGCGAGTTGGGTTGCAGACATGGTCATAGATGTACGACACATATCACATGTACGTCTTAAAAGGCGTTGTGCTACGATAACATTCACAGTTGAAGCGACAAGGAATGGCTCAATTTTCATATCAATGAGTCGAGGAAGCGCGGTAGCAGCATCATTTGTATGAAGCGTTGACAGAACTAAATGCCCGGTAAGAGCCGCATTTACAGCAATACTTGCCGTTTCCATATCGCGGATTTCTCCCACAAATACGATATTTGGATCCTGTCGCAAAATGGAACGAAGGCCCGCCGCGAAGGTGAGATTCGCTTTCGTATTTACTTGTATTTGATTAATTCCTTTGATGCGGTATTCAACTGGGTCTTCAATAGTAGTAATATTTTTTTCTCTCGTATTGAGAAGTTTTAAGATGGAGTAAATACTTGTCGATTTTCCACTTCCTGTTGGGCCTGTTGAAAGTATCATACCGTAAGACCTACTAAAGGCACTCGTTACCTTAGCCAGATCCTCATCGCTCATACCAAGATTGGAAAGGGTATATTGACGGGACCGGGTAGAAAAAAGTCGAAGCACTGCCTTTTCTCCATCAACGATTGGGAGGATTGATACACGGACGTCCAAATCTTCATCATTCATACGAATATGAAGTTTGCCGTCCTGAGCTGTCATATGCTCATCAGTTCGAAGCGATGACAGGACTTTTATACGAGTAAGAATTCTATTATGAATATTTTTTGGTAATACAAGAATGTCGTGTAAAACTCCATCGATACGGAATCGAATGAGCAAATCTTTTTCTTCTGGTTCAATATGGATATCTGAGGCTTTATCTTGATACGCATATACAATCAAAAGATCAACCATCTTAGCAACAGGTGCTTCATCCACCGCCATCCTTTTTTCTTCCAACGTTCCACGTGATAAAAAGTCATGGAATAATTTTTGTAGATCACGACGATATATACGAAGCGCATTATCGATATCTCTACTTGTTGCTAGATAGGCTACCACCGGTACACCCGCTTTTTCGGAAATCACTTCCATCAGTAGCTTATCTCGTGGATCCGTCATAGCAACACAAAGCCCTTTATCGATATGAGCAAATGGTATCGCTTTATATTTACGCGCTAACCGTTCTGGAATAATGTGACGTATGGAGTCGGGAATAGTAATTTTCTGCAATAAAATGAAGGGAATTTTGAGGTAGTCTGCGATAAGGATACCAAGGTTTTCATCGGTGATGATATTTTTCTCGATTACGGCATCAGCAATCTCAATATTGCAGTTACTCGCATATTCTTTTGTTTCTGCCCAAATCTTATCATCCAAAAGATTGGTTTTCGTTAACAGTAATTTTAGTTCATCTTCTGAAATAATCATATCTGCGATTTGGTGTTCGTAACGGCTTGTATTTTTTCCACTAATGTATCGAAATCAAAAAAAGCCTTGTTTGCATAATCGACTGCCCCCATCGATAGTGCCTTTTGGATATCTTTATCCTGGCCTAAGGTAGAAAAAATGATTATGGGAGTAGTAGGAGTTATTGCATTGTCTTTTGCGAATTGCAAAACATCGAAGCCATTTTTCTTTGGCATGATGATGTCCAAAAGAATACAGTCATATTTTTTTTGAGCTATTTTCTGTATCCCCTCTTCTCCATCGTGAGCCAAATCCACCACATACGATTGTTCTTGGAGCTTTAGGACATAAAATTTCTGAAAAAATGACTCATCCTCAACAAGCAATATATTCAATTGGACACCCATACTTCATGTTAGCAGAAATAAAAGCTAAGATTCAATAGAAAGAGCCCCGTGCTTAGAGGTAGTTTTTATAGGTAAAAGCAACGAGAACCATTGCTGCTAAAATGATGAAAACAACTGCAAATTGAACAATCACACTTTGCCCTTTTTTCACTGAAACTTTGTGAGCGACGACCCGTCTTTTTTTTGCAGCCATAATAATAAAAAATATATAATACTTTCAGAATAAATTATTTCGACTCCGCTGTCAATACCGAAAAATACCCTTGATATAAATGTACATGGTATAATTATTGCAAGGCTCTGTTAAAAGAGATAGTATTTATCAATAAAGTTGAGCGTGTGGCCCGCCTGCTCTAAAAAGCCGGGTGGGATACGAGGAGAGGGCGTCCTGATGTTTTTTTAAAAATGAACGGGACAATCGAAATAATCTGCGGAAACCCTCAGACGACTAGTTGTTCGGCTTAAGGTCCATCTCATAAAAAGGATGTATCAAACAACTCTATCTTACGAATAATAAGAGCTTCATTAATTAATTTGTCTATCTATTTCGTTGCTATTTTTTGCGCGCGATAGTTAGACTAAAATATTTTATCTATGTGTGGAATCTTCGGCATCATAAATGATGAAAATAAACAAGCGGCACAAACGGTTCTTGATGGTTTAAAAAAATTGGAATATAGAGGATATGACTCATGGGGTATTGCACTTAAAACGAAAGATACAAATGAAATACTTCTCGATAAACATATCGGGAAAATTGGATCAGCAGTTACCTCCCTTCCACAGGGTGGTACTATTGCTATTGGCCATACCCGCTGGGCAACGCACGGTGGCGTAACAGATGCAAACGCTCATCCTCACCTTGACTGTACTAAACAAATCGCAGTAATCCATAATGGGATTGTTGAAAATTATCAGGAATTACAGTCGGAATTGAGACAAAAAAAACATACATTTATTTCAGAAACAGATACAGAAGTAATAGCTCATCTTATTGAAGAGGAGCAAAAGACAAAACCGCTTTTTGTTGCGACACTAACAGCATTTAAAAAACTCATTGGTTCCAATGCCATCGTAGTACTTGACGGAAAAACCGGCGAAGTAGTGGTGTGCAGAAATGGCTCTCCAGTTGTTCTGGGAGTCGCCAAGGAAACGACTTATATCGCTTCAGACGCAACTGCCCTCCTTAATAAGACGAATACGGTATATTTTATGGATGATAATGAAGCAGCTTATATTAATAAGTCGTACATAGAACTTTTTTCCATCGATACTGAAAAATCAAAAAGATTCGTACTCCAAAAAATTGATTGGAAAGCTCAAGCTGCTGAAAAAGGAGGATTTCCTCATTTTGCTTTAAAGGAAATTACAGAGCAAGTGACAACAGTTCCCCATGTATTATTGAAAAAGAATAAAACATTAGGTGAAGTAGTGAAGCTCATCAAAGAAGGATATAAGCCAATTATGATTGCATGCGGAAGCGCATCATATTGCGGCCTTGCAGCACAATACATATTCGCAGATCTTGGGATTGATTCAACTAATTATGGAGGATATGAATACGCTCCATTTGCAAATTTGGTAACAAAAAAAACACTCGTTTTTGCTATCTCCCAAAGTGGAGAAACCGCAGATACCATTTTGGCTGTCAAAGAAGCAAAAAAAAGAGGGGCAAAAATAGTTGGAGTAATAAATGCACAAGGATCCACATTGGAACGTCTTTCCGATTATCTACTTCCTGTTGAGGCGGGGCCCGAAATAGCGGTTGTCTCGACAAAAGGATTCACTGCTCAGCTTGCAACTTTTTTTGCTATCCATAATTTCATAAAAAAGACTGACACAAGCCAATTTATCGAAGATTTTGCCAAATGGTTACATAGTAAAAAACTTCATGAGACGATCTTGAGTTGTGCAAAACAACTGTTAAAAAGCGAACATGTGTATCTCATAGGGAAACATATCAATTACCCAAGTGCCTTAGAATTTGCACTCAAATTGAAAGAAACGAGCTATATCCATGCGGAAAGCTTTGCTTCTGGAGAATTGAAACATGGTGTAATTTCACTCATTCAGCCGGGAACGCCGTGCATTGTCATTACGGCAAGAGACTCTATTTATAAAGAAGTAATCTCATCCGCGATTGAATTAAAAAGTAGAGGCGGATTCATTATCGGAGTCGGACCAGATAATAACCAGGCTTTTGACTTCCATATTCAAACACATCATAGTGGTGGCGAACTGTATTCGATTTTCTATAATGTAGTGGTTGGCCAACTTCTGGGATATTACGTAGGTGTAGGGCGTGGAGCCGATCCTGATAAACCAAGAAATTTGGCAAAATCGGTAACGGTGAAATAAGGAAATTGGGTATACTATTTGTGTGAGAAATAAAGGGTTTTTTATATATATCCTTATTGCTATTGTTTTGATTGTATCAGGATTGTATTTCATAAAGACTTCTCGTACATTAATACCCATCCCAATTCCTACCCCGATAAAATCGGTTGCTTCTCAATCCGCTGAGCTTGCAGTGGTAAAACGAGTTATTGACGGAGATACTATTGAACTAAATGACGGACGTAAAGTGCGTTATATTGGTATTAATACTCCGGAGCTCCATCATCCGGTCATACCAGTTCAATGTTTTGGGAAGGAAGCGATGGAAAAAAATAAAGAACTTGTTGAAGGAAAAACAATTTCCATGAAGAAAGATGTTTCAGAAACGGACCGATATAAAAGGTTGCTTCGTTATGTTTGGGTAGGACCCATTTTTGTTAACGAATATTTAGTAAGAGAAGGATATGCACTGCAATCGACTTTTCCACCAGATGTAACATATGTCAACCTCTTCAAAAAAGCCGCAGGAGAAGCGCGACTAAAAAATAAGGGATTGTGGAAATCCTGCAAATGATTAAGTCATCCCCGTGAATGTAGGTCCTATGGATCTAGTCTAAAATTTTATATTGTAATTTTCTTCTGGATTCCCTCCTTCGAGGGAATGACGGACTTTATATTATCAATTCGAAGCACTATGTCCGACATGCGGACCTTTGTGCGGTGGTACGTTGTGAGGTAGATGGGAAATTAGATGCACATCGGCGCCGCTGCGGATATATGCGAGAATTAAACCAGTTAAATAACATTACCCATTATTCCTCTTTACCAATCTATATTGCGGAATAATTTCCTTTATCTCTCCATTTTCTCCTTCGATAATATTCGTCCCAGCAACTCGTTGGTATTCTTCCAAATAGCCAGATAGCATATCCTTCGCATCTTTTATTTCACTTTTATACTCTTCAACTTTCGCAACCACCGCTTCCATCGCTGGAGTTCTGGTTACTTTTTGTTTTATTTCTGTCTTCTTTTTTTGTAAATCCTTGCTTTGCGTATCAAGGTCATGATATGCCGCATCTCCTTCAACAGCATCCCGAAGCATCCCGCTTTGAATCTTTAGATTGTCGCGCATTTTCTTCATATCGGATTCATATCGGTTGATGAGTGCCGTAAGCTCAACAATATTCATTCCTGCCCTTGGAGCGTTTACAAGTTCTGCATCTTCAACTTTTGACGCAGGGGTTAGAACGTGATCATTATTTGTATCCATAGGGATTAAATATAGCACAATAAGTCGTTGTGTGGAAATTCAAATTTTTCAGTAAATTGAATTTGAACTGAATGCACGCTTATATATATAATTACGTATGTTTACCCCGAAAATCGGATTAGCTCTTGGAGGTGGCGGACCCAAAGGTCTTGCCCATATTGGAGTTATAAAGACCTTGGAAAAGAATAACATTCCAATCGACTTCATCGCAGGCACGAGTGCAGGTTCTCTTATTGGAGGGCTCTATGCATATTCAAAAGATATCGCAGCAATCGAAAACCATGTAATGGGTAAAAATTGGCTTCAAATGCTTTCGTATTTTTCAGAACCATCCCTTAAAGGCGGGTTTATCGGTGGGACACGACTTGAACAGTTTATTGAAGAATATCTGCATGGCGCAACATTTGATAAGCTTAAGATTCCGTTTCAAGCAACCGCTGTTGATATGCAATCCGGACACCTCGTGAATCTTCACACGGGTCTTGTAAGCAGAGCAATTCGCGCAAGTAGCGCTGTTCCAGTTTTATTCAAACCGGTGGAAATTGATAACCGTTTCTATCTTGATGGAGGCATCCTTAGCTCGGTTCCTGTTGAAACTGTAAAAAAAATGGGGGCAGATATAGTGATTGCAGTTCAGCTGAATAGATTTTACGATCCCGAGGAAGATTTAACCTCCATTTCTATTCCACAAATCGGAGAACTTGCGTTTAATATCGTAGGGAGAAAACTCGCGGATACGGAGGTCCAAAAGGCAGATTTTATCATCAGACCTCTTGTTGCCCATATCCGATGGGGACATCTATTTCAACAAGACAAAAAAGAGATAGGAATAAAATTGGGTGAGGATGCAACTAATCCTGTTATTCCTTCCATACAGATGGCCGTGGAAAAGAATATACTCGATATAAAATTCCACAGTTGGATAAAGAAGATAAAAAAATTATTTTGATTTTTTGTGGATTTTTTTCTGCAACCCAGTGGAGTATTGAAATGCTTTTTTTGGCCTCTCAACAATTTCCTTGGGTAGCCCTTGCTTCTTTCCCCATTCTCGCATAAAATATTTCTCTATTCCGTCTTTTCGTTTAAGCGCTGCGGGAACAGTGAGAGAGAATGAAACGAAATCCTCCTCCAAATACGGATTCATGAGCGTTATACCGAAATGGTTTGCCATAGCTCCATCTCGTTTTTTATCTATTTCTAACAAAACTAGGTCTTTTTTTATTTGATCCTCCAGTACTTTCCCTTCCATTCCTGCATATTTATGATAACCAGCAAATAAAATATCAGGCCCCTGCCCCGTCACGATTCCTTGAATCTTGAGAGCCTTCGCGCGCTTGAAAATAAGGAAGTATCCTACTGCAAGTGCCTGTTGCATTTCAGTCGGTTCAACTCCATTTTCCTGAAGAAGTTTCGTAACGATAGGAAGTGATTCTGCTATATCGCTTTCGGTTAAAAATACCCATTCATATGGGCACTTAAAATGAACGGTGACCAAATCAACGAAAGGTTTATCTTTGCTGAGATCTGTCCCCATAGAAAGGATATGTGGTTCTTTAAATTTCTTCAAAACATAGGTTGTGATGAGAGAAGAATCAATTCCACCAGACAACAGCACGCCACATCGAGGGAATAAAGCGTTATAACGCTCGCACTGATTTGATACAATAGTATCGGCTTGTTTGATGTATTCATCTACATTCATAAGTGTCCTTATTATATCGTATGTTGTATTATCCCGCGAACTTCCCCCACCAATTTGAATCCTCACTTATCTCACTTCTTATACTTCTTCAAGAAGAATGGAAAAATGCGCCCGATAAGAAAAGATATGACTGGCAGAAACTTATTAGGAAAAAAATAAAAAACGAACCATACAAAGCTCTATTCTGCGGGAAGATGCCTTCTTTTTGGTGGCTTCAGTTTATGCTCTACCGTCATGAAGAAGAGTTCGATAAAGAGTTCATCGAACATATCCATGTAACACTTATTAAAACGAAGGTTCGCTCCATTTCCGGAGTCGTGCCTCTCACCCTTTTCACCAAGGGCGTTGCCTGCCCATTTAATTGTATTTACTGCCCATCCGAACCGGGCATGCCAAAAAGTTATTTCTCGGATGAACCTGCAGTAATGCGTGCTATACGAAATAAATTCGAACCGTTCGCACAAATTGAAAGTAGACTCATCATGTTTACTCTCTCAAATCACTCGATTGATAAAGTAGAAGTCATTATCAAAGGGGGTACCTTTTCGTTTCTTCCACGGCGTTATCGGACTTACTTTTTGAAAAAAATCTTTGAGGGCTGTAATACCGATGCTCTTAAAATGTTGAAGTCAGGAACCAAGGACCATCTTTCATCATCAACTCTTGAAGAAGCACAAATCCAAAACGAATCATCCCCCTCTCGGATAATTGGGATAAACATAGAAACAAGACCGGACTATATTGACGCTAAGGAAATTAAGTATTTACGGAAACTAGGGGTTACTCATGTGGAGCTTGGGGTGCAGACTTTAAATGACGAAGTATATAAAATAATCAAGCGTGGTCATACGGTTAGCGCAGTCATACGTTCAACGCAGCTTTTAAAAGATGTAGGATTCAAGATCGGATATCACCTCATGCTCAATCTCCCTGGCACAACAATCGAAATGGATAGGGAAATGCTACATAATTCTTTTGAAGATTCCCGTTTCCAGCCGGATCATCTAAAATTATACCCGACGACAGTTACTAAATTCACAACGCTTTCAAAGCTCTATGAACGAGGGCTATATAAGCCATATCCGCTTAAAGAACTAATCGATACTATCGTGGACTTTAAAAAAAACACTGTTCCTCCCTGGGTTCGGATTGGCAGGTTGACACGGGACATCACCACTACCATGATGGATGCACAACTTTTCCCTCCTAATCTGAGAGAGTCCGTTCAGAAGAATATGGCTTTAAGACATATTGAATGCCAGTGCATCCGTTGCAGAGAAATTCAGACGGAGCAGCCGAGGCTCCCGATTTCGACACGAGTTATTAGGTATGATTCGGCAGGCGGAAAAGAATTTTTTATTGAAAAAATAGATGCAAATAAAAAATGTTTGGGCTTTATCCGATTGCGACTTCCCTCTTTTCTCTTTGATAACAAAATTAATCCTATATTCGATGTCTTAAGAGATTCTGCCATTATCCGTGAGCTTCATGTATATGGAAAAGCTATGGAAATCGGAGAGGTTGATTCTGAAACCACACAGCACAAAGGTCTTGGTGAAGAGCTTCTTTCTTTGGCTGAAAATACAACTAGAAAAGAGGGAATAAAAAAGCTCGCTATTATTTCCGGGGTAGGCGTACGAAACTATTATCGAAAATGGGGATATAAACTAAATGACACCTACATGTTAAAACGACTAACTCCCAGACCCTAATCACTAGCCACTAATTGGGCCAGTGACACTTTTTATATTTTTTTCCACTTCCGCACCAGCAGGGCTCATTTCTCCCTGGCTTTTTTTCTGATACAGTGGGAATACTCATATTTATTTTTTTTGATTCTTTTTCTTCTGGTGCCTGGAATGGATTTACTGCTCCAGCTGATGATAGTTGGATATGCTTATGTTCCGGTTCTGGCATCTTCATCTGTGCTATTTCTACCTTGAACAGTTTTCTCGTTGCTTCATAGGGAATCTCGTTCATCGTGGTTTCAAAAAGCGAAAATGCTTCATTCTTATACTCAACAAGTGGGTCAAGCTGTGCATATCCTCGCAGGTTTATTCCTTCACGCAAATCTTCAATTGCAGTGAGATGATCTGTCCAATATTTATCTATAGTTGAAAGGAATATCGATTTCACGACTTCCTTCCAAAGTTCATTGCCATATTCTTTTTCCCGCTTCTCGAATTCATGCGTTATTTCCATCAATACATGCGCTTTTAAATCCATTACTGATTTACTTTTGAGAATACTTGTTACTTCTTTTTCATTAACAGATATAAGAGTTTTCAATTCATCTATGGTGCTTTTAATCATTTCTTCCGTAAAATCGGTTGATTCAAACGTATATTGGGTAACGAGCGAGTCTATTTCGTCATCGAACATTTCCAGAATAGTTTTTTTGAATGTTTCTGGATCATCGATGGCAAATAACATTTTGCGACGAAGTGCATAGATTATCTCTCTCTGCTTGTTTAATACATCATCGAAATCAACAAGGTGTTTTCGAATATCGAAATTGAACCCTTCCACTTTCACCTGAGCTTGCTCTATCGCTTTGGAAACCATTGAATGGCTGAGCGGCTGATCCTCCGGAAGATTAAAGAATGTCATGAGCTTTGATATCTGTTCTCCTCCAAAGATACGCATAAGATCGTCTCCAAGCGCAACAAAGAATCGTGTTTCTCCCGGATCTCCTTGACGGCCAGCTCGTCCTCGAAGTTGGTTGTCGATACGACGTGATTCATGTCGTTCGGTTCCTAATACATATAATCCTCCCACAGCCATTACCTCATCATGTTCTTTTTGCCATTCCAGCATCTTCTTTTCAAATTCCTTTATATCTTCCCCCTTTTCCGGTTTTACTCCACCCAAGATGATATCGACTCCACGGCCTGCCATATTGGTAGCTACCGTTACTGCATGTTTTTTTCCTGCTCGCGCAATAATAGTCGCTTCCCGTTCATGGTTTTTCGCATTAAGTAGCTCATGGGGAACTCCTTTTCGTACCAAAAGATTGGATAAATGCTCATTTTTATCTATTGATGTTGTACCAACTAAGACTGGGCGCCCTGTTTTATATTGTTCTGCAATTTCTTCGACGATTGCATTAAATTTTGCTTCTTCTGTTTTATAGATCATGTCGGGGTGATCTTTTCGTACCATAGGTCTGTGAGTCGGGATGATTATGACATCTGCTTTATATATTTTGTGAAATTCTTCAGCTTCGGTAGCCGCAGTTCCCGTCATTCCTCCTATTTTCTTGTATGCACGGAAATAGTTCTGGAGCGAAACAGTTGCAAGAGTCTTTGATTCCCTTTGAATTTGCACTCCTTCTTTTGCCTCGATTGCCTGATGAATTCCTTCTGAAAATCGTCTCCCTTGTAATAGTCGTCCTGTGAACTCGTCAACTATCACTATTTCCCCATCTTTTACGATATAGTCCTTATTGTTCTTGAAAAGCGCCTCAGCTTTGAGCGATGCTTCTATGTGAAATAATGTGTCAAAATCCTTTTCATAAATATTTTTTACACCAAGAAGAGATTCTACATGGGTTATCCCTTGCTCGGTAAGATGGGCTGTTCGTGATTTTTCATCAATCTTAAAGTCGCCTTCCCCTATTTGTTTGACGATTTTCGCATAGGTAAAGTATTTTGATGTATCTTCTTCAAAGGGAGCAGAAATAATATGTGGAGTACGAGCCTCGTCGATAAGCACTGAATCCGCTTCATCGATAATGGCGAAGTGGAATCCCCGTTGCACCAAATCTTGTGCCTGTTGAGCCATGTTGTCACGCAAATAATCAAATCCATATTCACTGTTAATTCCGTATGTTATGTCGGCCGCATATGCTTCCCTGCGGTTGCAAAGCTTGAGGTGAGAAAGACGGGAATCCTGTACTTCACTATCTATGTATGAAGCGTCATAGATAAATGACTTGTCGGAAATAATCGCAGAGGAGGTAAGACCTAAAAAATTGTAGACTTCTCCCATCCAGCCCGCATCTCGCCGTGCAAGATAATCATTCACCGTAACCAGATGCGCTCCCTTTCCTTCAAGGGCATTAAGATAGAGCGCTGATGTTGCAGATAACGTTTTACCTTCTCCAGTTCGCTGTTCGCTTATTTTCCCTTCATGAAGGGCTATACCCGCCATGAGTTGAACATCGAAATGGCGTTCTCCCAATTTTCTTCTTGCTGCTTCTCGTACGAGTGCAAATGCATAGGGAAGAATAGAATCTGTTGTTTCCCCGTTTTGTAATCTTTTTTTTAATTCTTCGGTTTTTACCGGAAATTCCTCGTCTTTCAGATTTCTCACCTCACCCTCCAGTGCGTTTATTTCGAGCACTATCTTTTGATATCTCTCAACTTGCTTCAAATTGTAATCAAATAGCTTAGTGATGAATTCAAACATAGTAAATTAGATATAAATAATAGTAAAACTGCGGATGTAAGAAGAAAAAAATTACTGTGCAGTAAATTCTTGTGGGACCACAAGTATACGAATTGCATCATATCTATTTTTTTCTTTTCCTAATCCTGGTTTTGTTTTATTCACGACAAAATGAACTGTATCTCCCTCTTTTATCTTCGAAAAGCCCGATACTTCAATTTCTTTTGTTTTAACATTCAACATAAGTTGACGGGTTGCATTTTGGATATCAAGGGTATATTCATCCTTATCGTACGTGATAACTTTTAAATAATAATCTGACTTGGAAATTTCTGTAATCTTTGCTGTTTTGACGAGATATTGTTCATCAACATAGATTTCATTCGCTTCCAATGTGTCGTTAATCATTTGCCCTGTCACAATGACATAGTCACCAACGTTTAAGTCTGACTTTTTCAAATCCTTTTTGGTTGACCCCACTATTCTAAAGATAGCGGTAAGTGTATCATCAATTTTTATAGAATATTTCTTTTCATCCGTGCCAGTTACTGTTGAAACCATAATGGTGGAATCTTCTTTTTTTGAAATTAGACCCACATATGCTTTTTGATCCTTTTTTCGTGTTTCCTGGACAGTTGTTGCTAGCTTTTCCATCAATAATTTTGCACTTTTGTCAATTGATGCGGATGACGAAGATGAAGCAGAATTGGTGGCATCAATTGCAAGCACTGGAGCTACGCATAGATACGCACAAATACAGGAAAGAACTATTTTTTTGGTTGTTTTCATTTTGTATTCAGATAATAGACGTGTAACTCTTTCTCTTGGATCCTGCCGTTTGCGCCTTTTGGATAAGCATTAATATGAATGACATTTTCACCCAATGTTAATGGTACATTAAACTGGAAATCCTCAGACTTTGTAGTAAATGTAAAATCTTTTACCTGCGTTTGAAAAACCATGAAGCTGTTTTTATCTGTCTTTCCTTTTATGGTAACGGATGCATCGGAAATAATTGCGCCGTCACTCGGCTCGGTGATGACGATTGGTTGTGTTGTTGTTTGTTGTTCTGTCGTTACCGGCCTTGATTTTTGTGTTGTTGATTTTTGGGAAACCGATTGGTTCTTCTGAGTATTTGCTATCACGACAAAGGAGAAAACAAGCCCGAAAACAATCCCCATGATAATAGCAATTGATGTCTCTTTTTTCATAATACCGTATTGCAATACTACCTCAATTAAGCGTTTATGTCAAACTCTATACCCGTGTGGTAAGCGTGTGATAAACCGTAGGGAATAAGGATATAACGTCTTTAGCTGTATACCAAAACCCTTTTATGCCAAATAATTCTTCCGCTGTTTTTTTGAGAAGGTAGGAAGCCACAACGGCTGCTGAAAACGGATCTGAAGTTGCACTCATTCCGGAGGTAAGCCCTGCCAACACATCTCCCGTACCGCCCTTCGTCAGCCCTGCATTACCGCCACTTACTTTCACAAGTTTATTTCCATCCGAAATAATATCCTCCACGGCCTTAAGCAGAATAATACAATTGTATTCCTCTGCTTTTTTAAGAATCACTTCTTCTTTTTCTTCCATGGATAGCTCACTTATCTCCATATTAAATAATGTTTCGAATTCCTTTTGATGGGGGGTAATAATTGCTCTTTTGTGAAGTGGGATTAGCCATTGTACATCCATCATTTGCAAGGCTCCTGCATCAAGTACGAATTGCTTGTCGGGGAAGTGATATAAAAGGTAATGAACAAGCTCCCGCGTGAACTCCCCCTCATCTGCAATACTCAAAACATCTTCCCACGTTTTACTATCGACTGACGACTGAAGACTGATATCTTTTTCATTCCTCATCATCCCGTTTCCGATAAGGATCACGTCGTCTTCCTTCGCATATTGGGGAATATGCGCTTGTTTTATCACCATCCCCGTCTGCCATATCGTCTTTATTTTTTGGATGATTTCATTATTTTCTTCTGTGGAAGCGACATGCACCATATCCACTATTTGTGAGGCTGATTCTGCCGACCACAAAACGGCCCCATGAAAGAGAGAGGACCCGCCTATGACTAATACTTTACCGTTTTGTCCCTTATGGGAGGAAGCGCTGGGCGTAGAAATACGGTTCAAATATGTTTTTATTACCGTGGTATCTTTCGTGGAAATATTCATATGTATATATAAGGTATAGTATAATTCAGACTATGACAATTGACCATTTTAAATTGCGTACTCTTTTCGCGGATTTTTATAAGTCGCACAATCATGTGGAGGTTCCCTCCATTCCGTTAGTGCCAAAAGATGACCCAACGACACTTTTTACTGGATCTGGAATGCAGCAGCTCGTTCCCTATCTTCTCGGCGAGACTCATCCTCTCGGAACGCGACTGTATGACATCCAAAGATGTCTTCGGTCTCAGGACATAGATGAAATCGGAGATAATCGACACACGTTGTTGTTCGAAATGGTGGGTAACTGGTCACTCGGGGATTATTTTAAAAAAGAACAGCTTTCATGGCTATTTGATTTTCTTATTAACAAGCTTCATCTTGACCCAAATAAACTGCATGTTACTGTATTCAAGGGTGTGGATGGGCTTCCACAAGATGCAGAACCTATTGAAATTTGGAAACGAGAATTTGAAAAAGTAGGAATAGTTGTAGATATCGGAAACCACATTTATTTATACGAAGAAAATTGGTGGTCTCGTGCGGGAGCTCCTCGTACTATGCCTGCCGGAGAACCGGGCGGGCCAGATAGTGAAGTATTTTATGAATTTACCCAGGTAGAACATAATAAAAAATTTGGAGATGTGTGTCACCCCAATTGTGACTGCGGACGGTTTTTGGAGATAGGAAACTCCGTATTTATGCAATATAAAAAAAATAGTGATGGCTCATTCTCGCCGCTTCCTAAACAAAACGTAGATTTTGGTGGCGGCTTTGAACGGATTATTATGGCGATGGAAGATAACCCCGACATGTTTGCAACTTCCCTTTTCTCCCCCATTATTAAAGAAATAGAAAAAATAACGGGCCTCTCCTATAGCGACGAAAAAAATAAGCCATCTATGCGCATCATTGCAGACCATTTGAAAGCATCGGTTTTCTTGATTAAAGATGGCGTATTTCCTTCCAATAAGGAACAGGGATACGTTTTGAGAAGATTACTTCGAAGACTTACTGTGAAATTACGGAAAATGTTGGGAAAACTCCCTTCTCCCGAAGAAGTAGCTACGATTGCAAATGTAATACTAAAAATGTATGAAGGAATTTACTTTAATCCTCAGGAAGATATTGGCCTCGTGCAACCTATTATTGTCGACGAAATAAAAAAGTTTAGCGCGAGTCTTGAAAAAGGTATTAAACTCATCGAAAAAATACCAACAATTGATGGAAAAATTGCGTTTGATTTGTATCAATCGTACGGCTTTCCCCTTGAAGTGACTGAAGAAATATACCGGGAGAAAGGACAACAAATCGATAAAAAAGAATTTACTGATGAATTTAATAAACACAAAGAGCTTTCTCGAAGCGCTTCTGCTGGTAAATTTAAAGGCGGCCTTGCAGATCAAAGTGAACAAACCATTAAATATCACACCGCTACACATTTGCTCCACCAGGCGTTATATGACGTTTTAGGAAAGGATATACGCCAGGAAGGATCAAATATCACCGGAGAGCGCCTAAGATTTGACTTTTATTGTACCCATAAACCATCTCCCGAGGAGCTTTCCAAAATATCCGAAATCCTGAATAATAAAATCAAGGAAGCCCTGCCAGTAGAGTTTAAAATAATCCCAAAAAAAGATGCAGAATTGCTCGGTGCAAAATCGTTTTTCCGAGAAAAATATCCAGACATGGTTAAGGTATATTATATTGGTAATTTTTCAAAAGAATTCTGTGGGGGCCCACATGTAAAAAATACGTCTGAAATTAGCAGCTTAACCATTATAAAATGTGAAAAAATCGGAAATAATTTATTTAGAATTTATGCAAAATAAAATGAAAAAACCTCTTGTTGAATTTGCAGACTTTTTGAAACTTGATGCACGAGCGGGGGAAATAAAAACTGCCGTTAAAGTCGAAAACTCAAACAAACTACTTGAACTCACTGTAGATTTAGGTGAGGAATATGGTGTAGTTACCATTTTGTCTGGTATAGCCAAGCACTTCACTCCTGAATCACTTATCGGTAAAAAAGTGCCAGTCATGGCAAACTTAGCCCCAAAACAGATGGCTGGGAAAACGTCAAATGGATTTATCCTTATGATAGACCTCGAGGGCCACATCCCCGTCCTGATTGAGCTACCACTGAGTACTCCTAATGGGTCTGTCCTTTGCTGAAACTCATACTGCGGTAATTCTATTTGACAACTCAAAAAAAATAGTATTAAATTGTTGCACTATGATAAAAAAACATTCAGTGCGCTCAACAAAGGAAGTGGCAAGCGTAGAAGATATGCCTCCACAACCAAAACTTAACTGGTCAATGGTTGCAGTTGTAGCAGCTCTTGCCGGTGTTTTATTACTTGTTAACACCTTCAAAGGAAAAACTGAAGAGTTTAAGAATAAAACGATTCCTGAAGCCATTAAAAAAGTGCTCAACAGCCCAGACACAAAATTTGAAGTAGCTTCTGTAAAAGAGACAAACGGTGTCTATGAGTTCCAGTTGAAAATGAATTCTCAATCCTACACATCTTATATAACCAAAGATGGAAAAATTCTTTTCACCTCAGGTGTCAAATTGGATGATGCAGGAAAAAAGCCTGCAGCTGCCGCTACTCAAGCACAAAAAAAACTTACAGTAGCTGATTTGAAAAAAGCCACTCAACCAACGCTCACTGCTTTTGTCGTTGCAAATTGCCCTTATGGACTACAAACACAACGACTATTTAAGAAAGTAATGGAGGAAGTGCCTGCTTTAGTCGATAATTTGAAAGTAAAATATATTGGTGCTATTGAGAAAGGAAAGATAACCTCAATGCATGGAGATGAAGAAGCGAAGGAAAACTTAAGACAAATTTGTATTCGGGACGAACAATCAGCTCTTTATTGGCCCTATGTTAATTGCTACATGCAAGAAGGAAAAACCGATGCGTGCCTTGCAAACGTTGGTGTTGATACAACAATGATGGATGCCTGTGTGAAAGATCCTAAACGAGGAAATGCCTTTGCACAAAAAGATTTTGACGCAGGAAAAAAACTTAATGTAAGCGGATCCCCAACTTTGGTTCTGAATGACTCACAGGTTGTTTCAGAGTTCGACTTTGGTGGACGAGTACCAAACAGTATTAAAACTATTGTTTGCGGAGGTAGTAAAACGCCCGCAGATTATTGTCCAAAGGATATCTCAACAAAAGAAGTAGCAATCGCTATGTCGCTAACAGATGATGTTTCTGACACCACAGGGGGAACCGCCGCAGGTTCCGCAGCTGGTTGTGCTCCAGCAACACCTGCTAAGTAAATTTGAAAAGTTCTAAAGGGGGGTGGTGTAAACCACTCCCTTTTTTTTGTATACTGAATATATCATGGTTAAAAAACAGAGATTAAAACCGTTTCCCCCGCAGACAAGTTTTCTAATATTAATGGCAATTATCGCTTTTTTCCTTTTCGGCTACTTGTTTATGAAGTGGAGATGAGATACAATTAGAGCTTTGACAACGCCCGTCGCTATCGTCCAGAGGCCTAGGACGACAGATTCTCATTCTGTAAACACGGGTTCGAATCCCGTTAGCGACACTAGAATTTCTTTCCGATACGAGGTGAGGATTAGAAATTCTTGTGTCCGCCGAAGTGAAGTTTCGTTTGCGAGGACGTATACCTCGAAACGAACCTGAACGCAGGAGGGCACCCTAAAAGTTAGTCACCCTTGGGTGACTCCGTTACGAAGCGCAGCTGAGTAGCTAGTGGCCGTGTATATCCCTCCATATGATGCTTTTGATACAATAATCCTATGAAACAAGTATATATACTTCGTCATGCACAAAAAGATAATCTAGGCAACTTAACGGATGAAGGAAGGAAAAATGCTAAATTGCTACAAAATAAACTCCCCAAATTTAAAATAATTATTGCCTCTCAATATCCAAGAACTCAAGAAACTGCTTTTCTTCTAACGGGTGCAATGCCACAGATCGACTTTCGGGCAGGATTTTTTAATGCTCCTCAACAAATAAATAAACTCATTAACAAGGAAGCTTTGACACATCCACATGGATTTGTAGGTGCATATCTAGGTAATACAGATATAGCAAAAGAAATAGAAAAAAATGCTCGTGGGTTTGTTAATTTAATTCATGAAACATTAAATAGTCTAGGCGAGGATGAAAGAGCTCTAATTGTTTCTCACGAAATAACAATAGTACCGGCAGGCAAATTGTTTTATAATACGTTTAATATCAAATCGTTTAAATACTTAAGTGGTTATAGTATAGATGAATATAAAAATCTAACCTTAATTTCTCTATGAGATTCAATAATATTCTCCCCGAACTGTATGTTATCGACTTTCAAAAAAGTTTGCACTTTTATATAGATATATTGGGTTTTGTGCTTGAGTACCAACGGCCCAAACCTTTATTTGCCTTTCTTTCCTACCAAGGAAGCCAACTGATGATTCAGCAAGAAGATAATGACGAAGAGTGGCACAACGGAAAGCCTGAGTATCCTTTTGGCCGAGGCATAAACTTTCAAATTGAGACAGATGATGTACAAAAAATTATTGATTCTCTTGCCAAAAATAAATATCCCCTCAAAAGAAGAGTAAAAGATAGTTGGTATAAAGTAAAGGAAACACTTCACGGATGTCGGGAAATTTTGGTAATGGACCCCAGCGGATATTTACTCAGATTCTCTCAGGGGCTTGGTAAAAAACCCTCGATATAGAGCGTTATTTTGATATCGATATTTTATACTGTAGTATTTGTACCGCTTGTGGGCAGGCAGATTTAACCCCGTCTATAGGATTAATTTCTACCAGTTTACATATTCTACCTAGTAGAAATCAGCTATCTCGCTTTATAGCTATATTTAACAATTAACTTAATACAAAATATGATATATACTGAATAAATGAGTACGTTAAATTAATACGCATCATTTAAATTCACTTCATAAAATATGAAAAAAATCA
The DNA here is from genome assembly GCA_038328135.1 of Patescibacteria group bacterium. Lineage (GTDB taxonomy): Bacteria > Patescibacteriota > Microgenomatia > UBA1406 > GWC2-37-13 > JAKBEU01. The sequence continues at coordinate 32,478 of JBBQLR010000003.1, forward strand.
AACTTACCGTTTTAATCGGAGGAAAAACAGGTGAACATAGAGTAAATCTCATTTCTTCAAAGTATGTGTTGCCTTCTATAAATCGCGAACGATATGAATTGACACTAGTAGGTATCGATAGGAAAGGCAAATGATATCTTCTAGATGAAAATAATTATCTAATAAATCCAGAAAACTCCAAGACAATTGAGTTTAAAACAAATGACCAACTTATATTTCCAGTATCTAAAGATGATGAGGTCCATTACGTGGACATAAAGAATGGAAATGACTTGGGATCAGTTGAAATCTTTTTTTCGCTCATCGGTGGAACTTACGCAGAAGATGGAAGATTGCAGGGACTACTAGATATGATAGGGGCAGCCTATGTTGGTTCGGGAGTCATCGGTTCAGTACTAGGTATGGATAAAGTAATTATGAAACAGGTGTTGCGACAGAATGGTATCCTCGTAGCGGATTTTATTGGAATTAAAAAATATGAAGTAAACGATGAAACGGTTCATCAAGTTGAAAAGAAACTAGCCTATCCTATTTTTATAAAACCTGCAAACTTAGGCTCATCTATCGGCATTACTAAGGCATATAATCAAAAGGATCTACTTAGAGGCATGAACCTTGCATTTGAATACGATAATAAAATTATATTGGAACAATATATTAAGGGGAGAGAAATTGAATGCGCGGTTTTGGGTAACGACAATCTCCTTACCATTTCCATCCCTGGAGAAATAGCTGCTAAAGAGGATTATTACGATTACAACTCCAAATATGTTAATGAAATGGGTGTAAAAATCCTTATTCCTGCTCCTCTCAACGATAATCAAACTATGCAAGCTCAACTTCTAGCAAAGCGAGTCTATGAGATACTTGATTGTTCTTGTTTTGGAAGAGTCGACCTTTTTTTAACAGCTAATAATAAATGGTATGCGAATGAGATTAATACCATTCCTGGGTTTACTCATATGAGTATGTATCCCAAATTAATGGAATTAAGCGGTATTCCCTACTCTAAATTGATTGATAAACTTATATTATTGGCTTTGGAAAAGAAAAAAAATATAGATACCCTAAAAATTGAAGTAGATTAAACTAAATGAATACTCTTACCATAGTTGCTGCTCAAATGGGGGAAGTCCCTGAGTCTATAACAGGTGTTATTGATTCACAAAAAATTAATGAGGGACTTTTGAGTTCAGATTCAAACAAAAATAAATATGCGATGGATATAATAGAAAATATTAACATGGAGAAGATACGTGCTTATAATCTTATGCGTATGGAAAGTCTTATTAAAAAGGCAATCATCCATAAGCCAGATCTTATTGTATTTCCAGAACTTGCACTTACCTCTTTCTTTCCTTATTTATGGATAGAAAATCCTACATTTCTGAGAAAATTCTTTGAAGTGAATTCTATTTGGAAAGAAAAAGTAAAATCACTTTCAATAAAATATATGGTCGCAATTTCTTATGGATATTGTGAGCTTATTGACAATCTAGGGAAAAATATATATGAGCTCGTCACTCCATATTCAGACAAAAATGAATATAAGTATGTAAAGGTACATATCCCCGGACATGATAAGCCAACTCAAGGTGAATCAACCTTCCAATTTGAAAAAAAATATTTTCATCCAGGCAATCAATATCCTGTCTGGTCTGTACCATTAAGTAAAAACATTAATGTGCGCGTAGGTATGATCATATGTCATGACAGAAGATATAATGGCCCCTATATTATTATGGGTTTAAAAGGTGTGCAAATAATTCTCAATGGTTTTAATACTCCTTTTAATTTCATGTCATAGAAAAAACTCGATTCACACGTTTATGAATTTCATTATCTTCCTCTTCAGGCACAAGCTATTTCAGAGGGAACATTCATCGTTTCAGTTGCACGTTCTGGAATGATTTTTGGACATAAGCAGATTGCAGGAAGCTGTATAATCTCCCCCTATGGGAATTTTCTTGCTAAGACAGAAGTGTTGGGAGAAGATGTTATTGTCGCTCATCTAAATTTGGATTCATGTACAGAAGTTAAAGCTCAAAAATATTATGGTGACAGGTCTCAACCTGATATTCTTAAAAAGGAACTGGATAAGTGTCTTATAGATAAAAAAATGATTGGGACAAACCATCTGCTATCTGAGCTTGAGTCATATAAATAGAATTTATTTGATACTTTATTATCAATTATCATGCCATCTCCCTCTTCCAGCATTGATTCTGAATTTTTAGACTGCTATACTATCCAAATATGTCAGAAGTGCCGTCCTATATGAGAAAAGAGGTTCTTCATCCGCATGAGCTACGAGGTGTATTTGTCCCTACCCTTACTCCTTTTAAGAAAGAAGGAGACAAAATTATCCTAGATACTATCAGCCTCTCGAAACACATAGAAATATTAGCTGACCCAAAATCGCAAATCTCAGGCATATTTTTAGCAAGTAATGCTGGGCAAGGGAGAGATATGCACATGGATACACTAAAAAGTTCAATAAAAATAGGTATTAAAGCTGCCAGATCGGTCAACAGAGATCTCCCCGTAGTTGTGGGCGCTTTAAGAAAAAATATTGAAGAAGTTTTAGATGTCATTAAAAGCGCAGAAGAAAACGGGGCCGATGCAGTTGTGCTCGCTCCAGGATATACGCAAGGAGACCTTGATGAAATATTGAATATAGTAACTTTGAATACAAAGCTTCCTATTATTCTATATAACAACCCAGGATTTCAAGACGATAAAGATCTTCCTCCTGATTTTATCGAACGTGCCGCACATAATTCTCAAGTAATTGGAATAAAAGATACATCAGGCAAACCAGAGTATTTTAAACACTTATTAACTTTAAGATCAGATAGGTTTCACGTGATGCAGGGAGATACAAAAGCAGGTTTAAACAGTTCAATTAGAGAGGCAGATGGTATGGTTCCCGTCGAGGCAAATCTATATTCTGAAATCATTGCACCAATATTGAACCCCGATAATCCATACTCTTCTGTTGACTTACAAATAAAAATGGACGAGATAAACCGAAATAAAGATATATATGGTGGATCAACCGGATTTATTATACACACTCTTGTTTTAGCGAAAATTTTTGAATCGGCAATTCAATATCCTAAGTCAGATTAGTGCACTGCTTCTATGATTAATAGGTATAGACATGTATATCCTAGCTAAAATCTGTTGCTGAATTATAGAGAACCACTAATCTACAGATACTTCTCCACAATCCAACCCCTTATCTTTACTATGAATATACATATTGAGTTTATTAAGATTATGGTATATTCTATAGGCCTTTAAACATTTATCATGTTATGACAGTACAAGAAAGAATAACTGAGGTTACACATAGGGATAGTAAACTAAGAATATTGCAAAATGTAGTTGCAAAATATATTCCTGGAATGCTTGGACTCTGCGATTCACTCGGTGCATTTCCTGAGACAAAAATCCACGATGCTATAAAAAACAAGGCGACATTACAGGCTGATGATATTACCCTTAAGCCAACTTCAAATGACCGCTCATACATGTGCTGTTATTGAGCAAAAGAAATTCTTTCCCGGTTTTGGCCCCGAATTCTTACTAAAAAGTCTATTGAATGGGGCTAGCTAGACGCATGGGTACTGTCTCAAAAGAAGGAGGAATTAAAGACGCAACTGTCGACAGATTAAGTGAAGTAATGATAGCCAAACTTATTACAGAAGAAATGGACCTCACAGAAGAAGTGGGTCACAGCTTACAGGTGGCTTTTCAACTTTCTACCTTAAGTAAAGCGGCTTGTGAAATGAGCGGCACAAAAACAAGTGAGGGCGGTCTAGGTAGTATGATTGATAGACGGAAAACACTGTTCCTTATTCTGAATGATGTAATAGGGCTCCATCATATTCCCAAAAAATTAAAAAATATAAGAGAAAAGATGATAAAGAATATAGAGACCAGAATCCAGTATTTAGTAGAGAGTAGTCAACAAAGAGCAAAAGATAGAATTAAATTGATTTCTGAGAATACATCAGTAATAAGCCCCCCTTTCGACCCTGAATCCTCAGGGGCAAGCGAGGCCCGGAAATATGCAGGAGTAGTTCTGCTAAACAAAAGCATCGGTATTGATATTGTTCGTGAACTTAATAAGATCGCAGAGGGAAAGGTAACCTTTCCTTCACTTGATACCCTAACTAAAACCCCTTATATTGTAGAAACTTTAGAAAAGGCTGAAGGATTTATGAAAGAAGCCTTAGCAATCGCTGGGTATTAAACCAAAGCACCTTAATTATCCACATGTCATGGTAAAATTAGCCTATGAGTGCGAATACTTTTAAATGGATTTTATTTGACGTCACCGGGGTTATTGTAAACCGAAGTCTTACTAATTTGGAAGGCTATACAGTTGGAAGTAGGTTTTTTGCAATGGGTGAGTTTGAGGATATCTTTACATCAAAAAATTATATAAGCTACATGAAAGGAGCCCTTTCGCACGAACAATTTGTGGGGAGATTTCTAGCAAAAAAAAGACTCGACTTGAGTGTGGCGGAGTTTGATGAAATACTAAAAAAAGATATCATCCCCACCGATGGTATGAAAGCTCTTATAGAAAGATTGAGTAAAAAGTATAAAATTGCTCTTGCAACAAATGAGGGAAAGATGATTGCAAAGTATAAGGTTGAGTCATCGGGGATTCTTCCCTTCTTGTCTAAAGTTGTTGCTTCGTATTTATTAAGAGAAGTAAAGCCTACCATCGCGTTTTATAAAAAGATGCTACATGCAGTTAATACCTTGCCTGAGGAATGCATTTTTATTGACGATAGAATAGAAAACATCTATGCAGCGAAATCGCTTGGAATAGAGAGTATTCAGTTCATAAATGTTCCTCTATTAGAAGCCGATTTAGTCAAGTTACTAATAATGTAGAAGAAATACTATGAAAAAAATACAACTGACCCAACAAGGAGTTGACACCCTGCAAAACGAATTAACTGAACTGCAATCTGACAAACGACCAGCTACCGTCGATAGATTACAGAAAGCCAGATCGATGGGGGATCTTAAGGAAAATAATGCCTATCAATCGGCGAGAGAGGAACTGGGAGAGCTTGATGGACGTATTTTGGAAGTAAAATATATTTTGGATAACGCGGAAATTATTACCACATCTACCTCAGATCTTGTAATTAGCCTTGGGAAAAAAATATCAGTGGATATTAAGGGAATACAAAAAACAATTTCAATCGTAGGAGAGTTTGAAAGCGACCCTATGAATGGTAAGATATCCGCAACGTCCCCTATTGGACTTGCCCTCCTTAATAAAAAAGTCGGGGAAACAATACAGGTAGTAACCCCTGGAGGAAGCATTCCCTATTCTATTCTTTCAATAGCGTAAAAGCGCGATCTACTTCTTTTTCCGATAACAAAACGGTAAATTCCGTAAGAGTGGAAACGATATCTATAATGTTTATGTTTTCCCAGGCAAGTTTTTGGAGGAAGCGGTGATACACGCCGGGGACAATAACATTATTTGTTGGAAGTCTAAGAGTAATGGTAGATATATTTTTCTGTATAGCAGTACCTTTTTCGTTTTTAAAAAAATTCTTTGCGATATGCTCATATTGAGTACTCATGATAACAGCCACTTCAAACACCCCTTCTGTCACCACGGAAAAATATTTCTTTTCCTTCGCAGTTGCATGCAAAAATGAAGCAACAGCTGAAGCTATGGTTTCGGATTTCTCGAAAGTGTATTCCACAATACCCGAACGAACGATTATCTCTTCTGGCTGAATTAGCACATAGGTATCGTTTTTCTTTTTTATATTTTTTGCTGCACGTCTCAGCGCCATGCCTACTGCTGATTCCTCTATCCTCTTCATGAGCTGTTTCTCAAATAATGGCTTTATTTGACGCGCAAGAGAGGAATAATTGATGATATCATCTTCCACGGCTTGTTGGATAAATGGGTGATTGTATAAATATTGGTTTACCAGTTCTCCTATCGTAATCATAATGTTAATATTTTAACATATTATTCATTATTTGTAAATATAGTTCAAAAAATTGTAATCTATCCATCTACCCCTATAATAACTTCTTACTATGGCAACAGCAGAAAATCTATTATCGAGTACAGGGATCGCAGGTGAGGTGGAGGTCTTCCGACCAGCAGGCCGTGCATATCAAACCCTAAACGCTAGAGTTACAGATCCAACTGTATTTTTGGGCGCCATACAAAATGTGGCGAAGCTGGCTGATGAAAATGGAAGACGAAGGTGGGTGTTGCGTGCACGAATTGCTCCAAATGTTGCTGAAGAACTCTTGCAAGTTGGAGTAAAGCCGAGCGTCAATCTTCCCCTTTCGGAGATAGGCTTGGGAGCGGATTCTCTCATTACGGTTGATCATAATAGCCATTCATCCGAAGTTCCGGAGTGGAAGGCAGTATATGCCGATTGGAAGAAAGAGAGAAAGCATCCGGATCCCGTTGATCAAGTGAATAATATGCCGCACGGGTTTAGCCTTACAAGAGGTTTTGGAGTCCAAGATAGAGATACTCTCTATGAACTCTGGAAACCTTTTGGATGGACAAGGGAAAAGATAAATAATTTCATTGAATCCTATCGGGATAATAATGCACTTTGGGTAAGTGGAGTACGAGATGAAAACGGCCAACTTGCATCTGCATGTATGGGTGAAGCGCTTGTAATTGATGGAATTTATATGGTTGAAGCAACGGAGTTTGGAACACGAGTGGATTTGCGTCGTAACAATTTAAGCGCACTCGCTCTTATTGGATTGAATGCTCAAATAATCCAAAGAGCACGCTATGAAGAGGGACATATGCCACTTATAATCTCTGAGTATAATATGGACCCAAACTCACGGTCAGATAATGTCGGGCGAAAGACTGGCATGACTATTCCTGGAGTTGAGAATGTACAAGATCTAACGGAACCAACTCAAGTACTTAGTAGAAATGTTGCCGTGCTTGATGGGGGAAGACCCAATGACCTTACCTTTCACTCACTTCCCGATAAGGAAAAAGAAAAATATAGAAATGCATATAAGGATCCATTTAGATACTGGAGAAATTTCATCGTAGGGATGATGACTGAAAAGAATATGGATAGATACTATTCTCCAGAACAAGTTGCTCAAATTTTCAGTAAATTTAGCGAAAATTAATAATTATTTATATTCATATGTATATAGTGTCGGCCGGGAGTCAGAAAGACCATAACCCACAGTTTGAAATATTCAATGGAGAAAAAACCAGTCATTCGGAGGTTCCTGCACGAATTGATACGATAGAGAACGCTTTAGCGAAGGAACACTATTCTATCGAGAATGCATTTACGCCTGTTCCCAAGTCACTTCTTCTCAAGACTCATTCTTCCGCATACGTAAAATTCATAGCGGAAGCGTCAAGAGAACTCAAAAAGGATGAGATACTCTATCCAAGCATTTTTAATATGAATAGGGATGGTGGAGTAACGAATACACTTACAAAGATGGGGAACTTTAGCAGCGATATGTATACACCCCTTCTTCAAGGAACATATAGAAGCGCTTTTGATTCCGCTTCACTTGCCTACTCTGCAGCAAAACATGTACAGTCCAGAAGGGACAAAGTGGGATATGCACTATGTAGACCACCAGGCCACCATGCGACAACTTCCCTCATGGGAGGATATTGTTACTTTAATAATAGCGCTATCGCTGCAAACTATCTTTCCTCATTTGGGAAGGTGGCAATTCTGGATGTTGATCTTCACCATGGAAACGGTACGCAGGAAATATTCTATGAAAGAAATGATGTATTGACTGTCTCGATTCATGCCGATCCCCGATACAAATTTCCCTCCTATACTGGGTTCACCAATGAAAAAGGCGAAGGTAAAGGAAAAGGATATAACTGGAACTTTCCCCTAGGCAAGGACACAAGCGACGCCATGTACCAAAGAACTCTTATGAAGGCATTGAAAACAATACGCAGATATAGTCCTTCTTATCTGGTAATTGCTTTGGGTCTGGATACTTTCAAAGAAGATTCTATTGGATTTTTTGGTCTGACGACTGAATATTATCAAAAAATGTCAGCGACTATAAACAAATTAAATCTCCCAACGGTCATCATCCAGGAAGGGGGTTATAATACTGAAAACCTGGGAAGTAATGCGGTGTCGTTTATAAAAGGCATGATTTCTTGATATAATTGTCCTATATGTCAACCGCACAAAACCTCAGAGATGAACGACTGAAAAAACTGGAAAAAATCCGGGAGATTGGGTGGAATCCATATCCTTCTTCCTATGAAAAAAAACAGATGATACAAGAAACGAGGGAAATGGGAGGAAAAGAAGTAAAAACAGCAGGAAAACTTTTTTCATTTCGTACTCATGGAAATATCGCTTTTGCAGACCTGAAAGATGAGACCGGCAAAATTCAACTTTTTTTCAAAAAAGATACACTTGGTGACGAAGCATATAAACAGCTCTCCCTTCTTGATATTGGGGATTACGTTGGAGTCGAGGGCACAGTCTTGAAGACAACAGCAGGTGAGATTTCTATCATGCCAACGAGATACACGCTTCTCTCCAAATCACTCCAGCAATTACCTCATGAATGGTTTGGATTAAAGGATACGGAGCAACGTTTTCGCCAACGATATCTTGATCTTCTTTTAAATCCGGAAGTGCGAGAGAGATTTAATACGCGTACGAAACTCCTTCGTTATATGCGGGAATATTTGGATGGACTAAATTTTTGGGAAGTTGAAACTCCTATTTTTCATCCGCAATATGGAGGAGCCAATGCAAAACCATTTACCACTCACTACAATGCGCTCGGGCAAGACATGTTTCTCCGCATTGCATTTGAACTCTACCTTAAACGGTTGATTTCAGGTGGATATGAACGAGTGTATGAAATAGGACGGGATTTCCGAAATGAGGGATTCGATCGCTCACATAGCCCGGAGTTCACCATGATTGAATGGTACGAGGCATATGCTGATTATCACCGCGTTATGGATGTTACTGAGGGGCTTTTTAAACACTTGGCTCAAAGGCTTAATGGCTCCCCAAAAATGAAAATCGACGAAAAGGAAATTAATCTTTCTGGAAAGTGGCCTCGTATGACGATGGCTGACATTATGAAAAAGGAATTGAGACTTGAAGTTGAAACTGCATCTCTTGAAACACTTCTCGAATATTGTTCAAAAAATAAAATCGAGATACTTGGTGGAGAAACGAAAGGACAGATTATTTTTGCGATTTTTGAACACACTATTCCAGAAAAACTAATTGAACCAATTTGGATAATCGATTATCCAGAAGATGTATCTCCACTCTCAAAAAACCATCGCAGCAAACCCGGATGGGTTGAGCGATTTGAAGGATATATTGCAGGTAAAGAAATCTGTGATGGATGGAGTGAGCTCACAGATCCAATTATTCAAAGACAACGGTTTGAAAATGATCAAAAAGCTTCTCGGAAAGATAAATCAGAAGCTCAACAGGTTGACGAAGACTTTCTTACCGCTATGGAATTTGGCATGCCGCCAATGGGTGGAATCGGTATTGGAATCGAACGACTTACCATGTTTTTCACCAATACATGGGCAATTAGGGAAGTGATGTTATTTCCTACCCTTAAAAAATTAGGAACACAAACACAAGAGGAACTAGTTATTGAAGAAGAAATAAAGACAATTGCTCCTCAACAGGAAATAAAAAAATCCGAGGCAGTATTTTTTTCTCGTGAAAAAGCCTTAGAACTTATCAGAACAAGGCTAGGTCCTGGCGTTTTTAAACATTCACTAGCGGTAGAGGCCGTGATGCATGCCCTTGCAGCGCGTTTTAAGGGCGATGAAACTGTATGGGGAATTGCAGGACTTCTTCATGATATCGACTGGGAAGAAACTAAGCTCACTCCTGAGCTTCATGCAATAAAAGGCGTTGAGATACTAAAGAACGAAGGGGAAACGAATACGCAAATATTGGATGCTATTTTAGCGCATAACTTTGATTACAATAAACAAAAAGAGCCAGCATCCTTTCTTGATTGGTCACTTTCCACATGCGACAGCTTGACAGGGCTTATTACAGCAACAGCTCTTATTTTACCCAATAAACGCCTTGCTGATGTAACGCCTGAAGCTGTATTGAAAAAGTTTAGAAATAAGGGATTTGCAGCGCGTACGAATCGGGAAATGATCCAAAAATGCGAAGATAAACTTGGCATTCCACTTGCGGAATATGTTTCCATAGCTCTTAAGGCAATGCAAGGTATTGCATTAGATTTGTCATTGTAATAGATTTGTCATCCCCGTGTAGACGGGGATCCAGTCGATAATTATCATTATTATATTAATGGTTATTTTCGTCTAGATTCCCGCCTCCGCGGGAATGACACATCAACTTTTAATTGCCACTCACAACCCTGCAAAAAAACAGGAGTTGAGGGAAGGATTCTCCTTGCTTGCGTCTAAAGGAACTACCTTATTGTTCCTTGATGACCTACACATCACGCAGGATCCTGAAGAAACCGGAAAAACATTCCTTGAAAATGCACGTCTAAAAGCGAATTATTTTGCCAACCTTTCAGGATTACCTACAATCTCAGATGATGGAGGTATTGAAATTAATATTCTAAATGGAGAACCAGGAATACACTCAAAGCGATGGCTTGGGAGAGAAGCTTCGGATGAAGAACTGATTTCTCATACTCTGGAAAAATTGAAAGACATTCCCTTTAAAAAACGCACTGCAAAATTTACTGTGTGTCTGTACTATATAAACCCCACCTCTCAGTTTGAGGCGACAGTGACTGAGTCACTTAAGGGAAAAATAGCTTTATCTCCATCCGGAAAAGCCCGCAAAGGATTTCCCTACCGAGCTCTATTTATCGTAGATACTTACAATAAACAGTATGATGAACTGTCAGTTGAAGAGCATACGGCCGTTAATCATCGTATGAAGGCTGTTCAAAATCTCATTCCCTTGGTAAAGCAGGATTTGTTACAATAGCTTAACTAGTTCGTCATTCCGGACCCCGATCCGGAATTAATATAATTTTTAATTAATGTATCCCCTGTCGGAGCAAGGGATTATTTAACATATGCTATCCATCGACTATATCCACGAAAACAAACAAAAAGTTCTTGATGCTCTTAAAAATAAAAATAGAGAAGCGGATATTGATGGTATTCTCAAGCTTGATGAGGAAAGAAGAAAAAAAATTCAAGAAGTACAAGTGCTTCGAGAGGAACGGAATAAGCTTGCGAAACAAAAATTCACTGAGGAAACGAAAACAAGAGGCAAAGAAATTAAAGACCTGCTTAAAACGGTTGAAGGTGATTTGACAGTAATCGAAGAAAAGCTAAATAGGCTCCTTTCATTCGTTGTTAACGTGCCGCTTGAGGAGGTTCCTATGGGACAGGACGAAAAAGGGAACAAGGAAATTCGAAAAGTAGGTACTGTGCCATCGTTTTCATTCCCTATTAAGGATCATACTCAACTTGGAGTTGACTTGGACATCATCGATTTCGAACGCGGCACAAAAGTATCAGGATACAGAGGCTATTTCTTGAAAAACCAAGGAGCAATTCTTCATATGGCGTTGCTACTCTACGTATTCAAGAAGCTTACGGCAAAAGGATATACGCCCTTTATCGCTCCTTCAATCGTCAAGAAATTCACGCTTTTTGGATCAGGACATTTGCCATGGGGAGAAAAGGAAGTATATAAATTAAATGGTGAAGAAGATGACGCGTATTTATCCGCGACTGCAGAAATTCCCATCACTTCTTATTTTAGCAATGAAACATTACAGGAAAAAGATCTCCCAAAAAAGTTTGTTGCATTTTCTCCTTGTTTTCGAAGCGAGGCTGGATCTTATGGAAAAGATACAAAGGGGCTCTATCGGGTGCATGAGTTTTGGAAAATAGAACAAGTGGTAATTGGAAGTAACGACATAGAAAATGCCCGCAAAATTCATGAAGAGTTACAACAAAATGCAGAAGAAATTTTGCAGGAATTGGGGCTCGCTTACCGAGTATTGCTTATGTGTACGGGCGATATGGGAGAGCCGCAGATGAAAAAGTATGACATTGAGACATGGATGCCTTCACGCAAAGGATATGGAGAAACGATGAGTAATTCCATAATGGGTGATTTTCAGACGAGAAGACTAAAAATAAAATATAGAAATAAGAAAGGAGAAACTGCTTATTGTTATTCCTTTAATAACACAGCTATTGCTTCCCCTCGCATCCTCATCGCTCTGCTTGAAAATAATCAGCAGGAAGATGGCACAGTGCTTATTCCAAAAGTATTGCAGGATCTTACTGGATTTGACAAGATAAAGATATAAACTACAAATATATTAGTCAGATAGGGCACTACTTGTACTTTTTTTTTGATGTGCTATACTTTTAACTCAATATGAACAAGTTCGGTTTTTCACTTATTATTATGTCTCTCCTCCTCATTACAGAGGCGGGTGCATAGTATTAAAAAGGAAAAACCTTTTTACAAAGCACCCGCCCACAAGGCGGGTTTTTCAGTATTATGGTAAAAGTTTTTAATATATAACCTATGAAAATATCGGGTGCAGAAGCAATATTGAAATCATTAATAGAAGAAAAAGTCGACACCATTTTTGGTTATCCGGGTGGAGCGAATATGCCACTTTATGATGCGCTCTATGACTATACTAAACAGCTGCATCACGTCTTGGTTCGTCATGAACAGGGCGCGACTCATGCAGCCGAGGGATATGCTCGAGTTACGGGAAAACCTGGTGTCTGTTTTGCAACTTCAGGGCCTGGAGCGACAAACCTAGTAACAGGAATCGCAGATGCCATGATGGATTCGGTTCCATTGGTATGTATTACGGGGCAAGTTGCCGCTCATCTATTAGGATCTGATGCGTTTCAGGAAACGGACATCATCGGTATCACTACGCCAATAACGAAGTGGAATTATCAAATCACTTCAGCAGAAGAAATCCCCACTGTAATGGCAAAAGCTTTTAAAATCGCTCAGTACGGCCGACCCGGGCCCGTTTTAATCGATATAACCAAAAGTGCCCAATTTGAAATGCTCGATTATGTTTATCCAAAAAATATTCAAATACATAAATTTGCGAAGGAATTAGTTATCAATAAAGATGATATTAAAAAAGCAGCACAATGGATAAATAGTGCAAAGCGCCCTTTTCTTCTTATAGGTCACGGTGTCCTTATAGCAAAAGCAGAAAAAGTCGCTATAAACTTAATGGAAAAAGGTTCGATCCCAGCAGCCGTAACGCTTCATGGATTATCAGCTATTCCTTGTACTCACCCACACTATGTAGGAATGCTTGGAATGCATGGAAATTTAGCTCCGAATGTGCTTACAAATAAAGCCGACGTAATCATTGCTGTTGGAATGCGATTTGATGATCGAGTAACGGGAAAATTATCACATTATGCGACTCAAGCAAAAATAATCCACATAGATATCGATGCATCCGAACTCCATAAAAATGTAAAGGCACACATCGCAATTCAGGCGGATGCCAAAATAGCGCTTATGGAGCTCATTCCCCATCTTAAAAAAGTAAATAGAGAAAAATGGAGAAGAATGTTCACCACTTTAAAAGAAAAGGAAGCAAAAACGGCTTTAAAACGATCAAATAATAATAAGGGGTCTCTCAAGATGAATCATGTTATCACCGCATTATCGAATGCAACTTCAGGAGAGGCAATCATCGTTGCGGATGTTGGGCAAAATCAAATGTTCTCCGCACGGTATTACCAATATAAAAATCCCAACTCATATATCACTTCTGGAGGTCTTGGTACGATGGGATTTGCCCTTCCTGCTGCTATCGGAGCTCAAATTGCAGATTCAAAAAAAGAAGTCTTTGCAGTTGCGGGTGATGGTGGAATACAAATGAATATCCAGGAACTTGCGACTATCCAACAGGAAAAGATCCCTGTAAAGATAATCATTATGAGTAATGGATATTTGGGAATGGTACGCCAATGGCAGGAATTATTTTTCAAAAAAAGATACTCCTTTACCCCCATAACCGGACCCGACTTAGTGAAAGTAGCAAATGCGTATGGAATCCAAGCAAGTCGCGTATCGGATATAAATAATCTTGAATTGTCCATAAAAAATATGAGGGAACACAAAGGCGCCTATTTGTTAGAAGTTATCGTTCAACAGGAAGATAATATATTCCCAATGATGCCAGCAGGTGCATCTGTTGAAGAGATGAAGCTTGAAGAATAATACATTCTTATGATGTACACAATAAATATTGTTTCAGAAAATAAACCAGGAGTGTTATATCGAATAATTGGTTTGTTGACAAAAAGAAAAATTAACATCGAAAATCTGTCGGCATACGAGACAAAAAAACCGGGAGTTTCACAAATTACCATTACGGCAGATTTAAATCCTGCGGTTGTTGACACAATTGTAAAACAAATTGACAGGATAATCGAAATCATGAATATTACGTATCATGTTGCTCATCGATAATTATTATTTATTACATTTCGAAGACAAAAATGAATTTTGGGATACAATTGAAACCGTAATTACTTGTTGCAATGCATTATAAATAGTAATTTCAAAATAATATGACAGTAACCTATTCCGATATAGATGAAGCCGCAAATCGGCTTGAAGGAGTAATATCTAAAAGCCCACTCCAATTTAACAAAAGGCTTTCCGAACAATATGAAGCTAAGATCTATCTTAAACGAGAGGACCTTCAGGAGGTACGATCTTTTAAAATTAGAGGTGCATACAATAAAATGTCGACGTTGGATAAAAAAGAACAATTAAGAGGAGTGGTATGTGCAAGCGCTGGAAATCATGCTCAAGGAGTGGCACTCAGTTGTTCCCTACTTAAAATAAAAGGGGTTATATTTATGCCTACCGTTACACCGAACCAAAAAATTGATAAAGTGAAAAACTTTGGTAAACAGTTCGTAGAAATCAAATTAATCGGTACAAATTATGATGAAGCATCAAAAGCCTCAAAAAAATATGCAAAAAAAACAGATTCGGTATATGTGAGCGCATTCGATGATAAGTTTGTTATTGCTGGCCAAGGTACAATTGGGAAAGAAATTTGTGAGGAACTGCCAACAGTTGATATGATTGTCTCTCAAATCGGTGGAGGAGGATTAATAGGAGGAATATCCACATTTATAAAGAACTTCAATAATAAAATAAAAATGATTGGAGTTCAGGCAAGCGGGTCAGCTGGAATGTTTAGGTCTATCCAAAATAACAAGGTGACTCCTTTGGATAAAATAAATACCTTCGTTGAAGGAACTGCGGTTGGAACGGTAAGTGAACTTACGTTCACTCTTGCAAAAAAATATATAGAAAGTATTGTTTGTATTGCCGAGGGGAAAGTGTGTACGACGATGGTTGAACTGTATCAGAATGAAGGAATTATCACCGAACCCGCTGGAGCTCTTGCTGTCTCGGCACTCGATTCTTTGAAAGACGAAGTCCGAAATAAAACAGTTGTCTGTATCATAAGTGGGGGAAATAACGATATCATGCGATATCAAGAAATTCTGGAAAGAAGCCTTGTCTATCAAGGTAAAAAACATTACTTTATTATCGAGTTTGCCCAAAAACCCGGCCAACTTAAAATATTTTTGAATGATGTTTTAGGAAAAAATGACGACATTGTTTTATTCGAATATATCAAAAAGAATAATAAAGAAAAGGGGCCTGCTCTTGTTGGAATTGAGCTGAAAGAGCGTACAGATTACGATTCACTTATTGGTCGGATGAAACAAAATGAAATCAATTATAAACTCATCCATTCTGATGATTTATTATTTAATTACCTCATCTAATACTTTATAATACAAATATGTCAAAACCTACACAAATATCCACTATATATACAAATACAGCACCAGCAGTTGTTGGACCCTATTCTCAAGCAATTTCAGCAAATAACTTTATTTTTTGTTCTGGACAAATTGGAATTGACCCAAAAACGGGACAGCTGGTTGAAGGTGTGGAAAATCAAACTCGTCTTATATTAGAAGCTCTTAAAAACATTTTATTAGCTGCGGAGTCTGATCTAGAACATATATTAAAAACAACGATATATTTAAAAGATATGAAGTCATATGGATTAGTTAACGAAATATATGGCTCATTTTTTTCTCACCAAAAACCGGCTCGTGCTACGATTGAAGTATCTCGATTACCAAAGGATGCAGAGATAGAAATTGAACTTATAGCCTTAAAAAAATAGCTTAAGGAGTTTTTGTTGGTGTTGAAACAGGAGTTCCCAATATTGCACTTGTACAGCTCGCGTTCGTTTCCGTTCCTCTTATGAAGTACTCTGGCTTACCAAAGTAACATTGTTTTTCCACTATATTTTCCGGTTTATCATACCAATGCGCACCATATTTCGTAAGAAGAAATGTCATCATTCTATTCCAAATTGGGGCAGCGCCTGTAATTCCTGATGCAAGTGTTTGATTCATAGGCGTGTTATCATTATTCCCTACCCATACAGATACGACGAAGTCGGGCGTATAGCCGATAGTCCAATTGTCTTTCTTCATATCGGTAGTGCCTGTTTTTACCGCCACTTTATATCCGGGTATTTCAAGCGCTGATCTATTACCAAACTCCAATCGGCGTGCAAAATTATCTGATAATATGTCAGAAAGTATATAACTTGTTTCTTCACTTACCACTCGTTTACTAACTGGTTTATTATCAAATAATACTTGATTTCGAGCATCATAAATCCGTTTTATTCCGGTAATATCTACCCGCTGTCCTTGATTTGCAAATGTCCCAAATACTGTCGCCATGTCCGTCATAAAGACCTCTCCTCCTCCTAACGTGAGAGATAACCCGAATCGAGACGAATCATTCCATGTAGTGATTCCCAATTTTTTAGCAAAAGATACCATTTCATCCACTCCAAGAGTATTGAGCAATTTAACCGCGGGAATATTGAATGAATTCGCGAGCGCATAGCGAAGAGGAACACGACCATGAAATTGTCCGTCATAGTTTACGGGAACATAAGGGGCAGATCCGGGTATCCCAAATACGGTCGGCACATCATCAAGTATCGTCGCGGCAGTATACCCCTTTTCCAATGCAAGTGCGTATGTTACGGGTTTTATCGAGCTACCCGGCTGTCTATATCCAGTTGTCACATTAAATGCCCCTGAAGGCTGTGCATAATAGTCAACTGAGCCAACCATTGCTAAAATTTCTCCAGTTGACGGTTTTGTCACTAACATCGCGGCATTTGAAATATTGAGAGAGGCTACTTTATCAACCTCCTCACGTAAAATCTTCTCTGCTTCTTGTTGGATATCCAAGTCGAGGGAGGTCATAACATTCAAGCCACCCTCTTCAACACGTTGTAAACCATATTGCTGTTCAAGTGAACTTTTCACATAAAAGACGAAGTGGGGCGCTTTGATATTATTTTGTAATGGAAGTACTGCGATAGTTTCCTTATCCGCACTCTCTTTCTGATCTTTCGTTATATAACCAAGTTCATACATCTTTTTCAAAACCTCGTCTCTCCTATTTTTTGCGAGTTCAGGATTTGTGTAAGGAGAATAGAGAGATGGTGCTTGGGGCATTCCTGCAAGGAAAGCAGCTTCTGCAACGGAAAGATCTTTTGCTTTTTTTCCGAAATATGTTTTTGAAGCTTCTTCGATTCCGTACGCAGATCCACCATAGGGTACTTGGTTTAGATACATTTCAAGAATCTGGTTCTTTGTATATAATTGCTCTGTCCAAAGGGCTAGTAAAATTTCCTTTAGTTTTCTTTCGATAGTTCTTTCCGGTGTGAGGAGAGCGCTTTTCACAAGCTGCTGGGTAATTGTAGAACCTCCCTGAAGACCTTTTTGCATAACTGTGTCTTTAGCAGCTCTTAAAATACCTCCTAAGAGCGAAACCCCATTATGTGAATAAAAATTCTTGTCCTCAATCGCAATTGTTGCTTGAAATACATATTTGGGAAGTTCGGAAAGAGCAACGCTTGTTCTATTTTGCTCTTTATATATTTCATATAAGAGTTTCCCATTTCGGTCATACATATGAGTTGAAAGAGGATAATTTAGTTTTCCGATATCCGTGGGAGATGGTAGTTCAACCACAAATTTGTAAGACGTAAAAAAGAAATATCCGATGAAACAAAGCATAATACCCAAAATAAACGCCTTTAATTCCGGTGAGAAAAGCGAAGCAATAAATCGAAGTGGAAATAAAATAACTGCATTTAAAATAAGAAAAATACCTCTAAAAAACGATTTCAAAAGAAAAACTATAGTATTAAATATAGTACTGGCACGTTTTTTTGAAAAAGAACTAATTTTTTCTCTTTTATGCCAAGTAAAAATGAATGGAGTTGAGATAATTAGATAAAGCGATTTGAAGGAGAAAGTGAGAAATTTTTGCGTGAATTCGCCGATTATTACAAAAAAGATAATTATCTGATAAAACACAAAAAAAATAAGCTTCGTGAAAGCTCTCCAAAAGAGAAATAACCGGAATTTTGAGGCAGAAACCATGGGCGAATTATAACATATATTATAGGTTAATACAAGAGAAAAGGAAGTTTAGGGAAGCTTAACTAATCTGGCTTTTATAACAAGGCGTTTCCAAAAAGTTCCTGGGGGAACACAAGTTATCAACGTAAGATAAGAAGCATCGTATTGTTGATCCAATACTGATATTTTATCGGGGTTTACGACGAACATATCATATACCTCATACTCATACTCCAAGTCCCCAACATCGATTAATATGCTGTCTCCTTTCTGTAGAGATGGTAGGTAGGTGAATATAGTTTTATAGTCTTTTTCGTCATACAGTTGTGGGAGTGTTGAATGACCGAATATCGACACGTTTCCAAATTCACCAGGCATAGATCGCGGTAAATAGTGGATGAGGCTTTTGGTAAGATCGTCCCCCCCTACTACTACATGAGCCTTCGTAATATTGAGTTTAGGTATGGTGAGCGTGTATTGTTGAATCGAAGTGTTTAATTTTAACGTCTCAGCTTGTTTCCCTGGAAACCATAAGTGTGCCTGAGTGAAATCTTTAAGATTGCTTGAAAACGCATCATTTGAACCAAGTACGGATTGAGTGTCTCTCATCGAGGCGAGCAAATTATTTTGAGGAACAGGCGAATCAATCCCATTTTTGAGAATAAATCGAGAATATAATTCAAAAGAAATCACAGGATAAAAAGACCAGAAAAGTAATAACACACCCAATGCTAGAGTGACATAGGAGATATAGTTTATCGCCTTACGTTTTTTAGAGGTGTTCTCTTTTAAATAAACATGCAGGGGCATAATTCAGCGGAGCAATTCAACTCGTATATGATCCTGCCAATACGGCATCCTTTCTTGAATATAGAAAACCTGCGGACTAATGGTTAATTCCACTTGGGAAACTCCATACTTCGATTCGATGAGAGACTTTCCTTCCACACTCCCCTTTCCAACTACCGTAGCGGAAATATCTTTTTCATGGAGCGTTTTGCGGAATGCGATTTCTCCCCCAATCGTGATTTGTATGTCTCCACTTTCCTGTTTTTTTTGTTTTTTTACTGTGAAAGCCACCGCTTGAGTTTCATATCCACTTGGTTTTTCGTTTTCCAATTTCCTTGCCACGAAATCGTTTACTACTTTTTTTGGAATTCGAGATAGTGATACGTCGCCAGTTGCGGTATATGAAAGTGCACTTGCTTCCTCACCAATCTCTCCTGAGAATTGTTCTTTTTTTGCCTGTGCAGTTGCTAGTTCAGGAAAATAAAGATAATCGGTGTCTGTTTTATGTTTATTTAACTCTTCTTGTTTTGCTTTATCCATGGCAAAAGATCTTACGTTTTCCATATCACTTTTTGCTATAGTCCGAACTGTTTTTTTTGTTCCTCCAGCAATTGGTGCTTCATTTATTCCAAATACGACATTTGATGAAATACCGGTTAAGGAAAATCGTTTGTTTTTATCGATATTACTATCTGTACCTAAAACTATTGCACTCACTTTCACTTTTATTTTCCCCGGGTTTTTCGTTATTCCATCTGACGCGAATTGTGAAGCTGGAATTGTGGTAGAATCGTTAGCTTCGTAGGTAAGTGAGTCGGTCTGAAACGTAGTTCCTTTAGCAATCTGCCTATCCTTTTCTTCATAACTATATAGGATAACTTCTCCACTTGCCTTTTCACCGACATCCCGTTTCCCTGTAGTATCTTTCTTTTCACTGGCGCTGAATGACGCAGTAAATGACTGTAACTCCACCTCTTCTGGTTTAGTAGGTTTGGTGCTTGCCAAAATAGTTATTTCAGCGTTCCTTTTCTCATCGGGAACCGTTATGGTAATGGTTGCTTTGTGCAAAAAGAACAAAAGCCCGAAAAGGATTCCAGCGATTACGATAGGAATAAGGATGATTGGAACAGATTTTGCCAAGCGAAATTGAGGAAGTGAAAATTTCGGAAGTGCAAATTGAATAGTTTTTTTCGGCTTATCTTCAACGGATAATTCCTCCTGTGCCGTCACTTCTCTCCCAATCGTGAAGCCCATTACTTCTTCAGGTTGCGATGTCTCTTCCTTCTGCGAAACCAATTGTGGTTGTTCACAAAGTTGTTTTTCAAGCAGATTTAATAAAGCATTATTTACGGTTGAAGCTTGAATGACGGTAATCCGCGGTTGCTGTATAAATAAATCTTTTTTCCATGAATAAAGAAGAAGATCTGATGATTCTTCTGCAAGATCTGTGGAATCGTACAGGTAAATATGATTGGGTAGAATATGACTTTGCGCAATTTTTTCAAATGCAAGTTGCATATCTTCCGCGAAATTATCTGTACGTGTTCCATGTTGCACGACTATCTTGTGTCCCCCTTTAAACAAGAAGATTGTCATCTGTGTGTCGTCCAACTCCACCACAATACTTGATAAACGAGTTTGTTTCTCATGTTCCAATTCCTCATGTACTGCATCAATAACTTCCATATATCCAATTGGTTTGAGTTCCAAGAGTTTTGAAATATCTCTTAATTTTGCAATATATGGTTTTGCAATTTCATGAGTTGCTTGGTCGACCAAATGGGCGAAGACAAAAAAAACACACTGAGAAATAATAGTTTGTTTTCCCAATTCTTGCTCAATCAATGAGAGAGCTTCATCTATATCATCTATTATATGTTCCCAACCATCCGTATATTGGAATTCTTTTTGTTTAAGAAGTGTGACTGATGTAAGATTTTTCTCATATACATAACAAATCCCTTGAGATTCCTTTAACAAAATCCCACAATATATTTCCCCGGAGGTTTTTTTTTCATTCAAAAAAGGCAGTTTCATATGTAATTATTATTTTATTTTATATTGTACAAAAAGTTGGCTAACGCCTTCTTTCGCTTTTGCCATTGCCTCTCCATATGATACTCCTTGTGAAGCACCATTAACAGCGTTTTCAAGATAGCGGATAACGCCATCATCCAAACCATCATCGAATGTGTTTGAAGCTAGTGGTAAGGAGACAAATCTGTCTTCTGAAGCTTGTTTCACCACTGCACCAAAATAAGGATCTTGAATAAGTAAATCTGCAAGATCCATCCGTGAATAGGGAGCACCGAACATGCGCAACGTGCCTTGAATTTCGAACATTTTTGTCTCAACTTCCTTTGAAGATAGATAAGCAAGAAATTTCCAAGCTTCCTCTTGATTTTTACTTTTTACCGACACACCTTCCACCCAATAAGAGGCAATGGAAAATTGCTTTCCTCCCGGTGGACTGGGGATTGGTACAACAGCTATCTTAAGTTCTGGTGCAGTTGCCTTAATTGTATGGATTTCCCATGAAGGCGCAAAAATCATGGCCACTTTTCCTTGAGCAAATGCAGTAATCGAATTTGGCATCGACTCGCTCCATACATTGTTTGGTTCTTCTGCAAATCTCCGATATGCTTCCAATGCCCCACTCGCTTCAGGTTGATCTAATTTTGAAAGATCGCCCCCATTGAGGAGGAGCATGAGTCCAAAAATATCAGAGAAATGGGATATATTCGTAGCTGTTCCGGAAGCAAATCCAGCCGTAATTATTGAGTTGTCCTTGCCTTTTACGACAACTTGAGATGCAGCTGTTACCATATCGTCCCAATTCGATGGAATAGAAGTAATTCCCGCTTGTTTGAGTAAACTTTCGTTTACCATCAAAACCAAACCGTCAATCATGAGTGGAATCCCATAGATATTATTCCCCAACTTCAAATCCTTTACTTGAATGGGATAAAAGGTTTTTTCATATTCAGCAGACGACATCACCGTCTCGGGGAGCTTTGCAAGAGCCAATTGTGGTGTATTAGGGTCTGGAAGGGTCATTTCAGGAATCCAAGTATTGTGAAAGCGAAAAATATCGGGACCTTGGCCATCTTGAATCCACGTTAATAATTTTTTACGATAATCTGTTTCTGATTTTTTCTCATATGTGATGAGTACATTTGGATGGATTTTTTGATACTCCTTGATGAGTGGCTCCATTACTTCTTTTTCTTCCCATAGACCCCAGTAGGTAAGTGATACAGATTGAGAGCTGGATGGAACTTTTTTCTTACTTCCGGAACTTAATAAGACAAATAGTAACAAAAAGACTACAATGAATACAACAGCTCCTCCAAGAATAAAAGGGAGTTTGCTTTGTTCTTTGTGTGGAGAGATTGGATCTGCCTCAAGTGGCGCGATTTCTGGTTGCACTTGGCTAAAGTCGGATTGATCTGTTGCAGATACATTGGATGCAATTTCTTCAGGTTGTGTGTTGTCGACTGCTACAGTTTCGTAGATTGGCTGTGGCACTTCAGATGGGTGTTGCAAATTATCATTATTTTTCTTATCATCCATATAATCATGATACCAAAAAAAACAAGAAGACTCCTGCTTCGTTTGTTTGTCGTAGTTGTTGTGTTTGCGGGCGTCTTGACCTTTCTCTATTATTTTTCAGAAACTGCCAAAAAGGATTTTTCCAACAGGCTTTTTCCTAACATATATGTGAACGGAATAAATGTCGGAAAGATGAATAAGACAGAAATGTATCTCGTTTTCTCTACACTTGAGTCAAAAATTAAAAATAGTACAGTATATTTATTTTACGAGGGAAATCAAGTTGCGACTTTTTCAGCCATCACTACCAGCACTCATTTAAATATCAATGATGTTTTTGATAAAGCGTATGTGGTGGGCCGTACTTCTCACGTTCCCTCACGTATGTACCAAACATTGGTGAGCATATTTGGATTAAAACAATTTACATTCCCCTTAGAAGTCTCCTATGATAGACAACCAATCCAAGAAGCTCTAGACCATCTTACGGAAACATATGAAAAAGAACCAATAAATGCAAAATTTCAATTTGAGTCTGGTAAAGTGACCCTTTTTGAAAAGGAGAGCAATGGATTGCATATCGAAACTTTGAAAGCTTTATCCGAAGTTGAGGCTACGATGAAAAAACGGATTATTGATCAATCCCCCAAAACAATACAGGTAAAAAGTACCATTCTGAAACCAAAAATAACGCTTGCCCAGACAAATACGTATGGAATCGAAGAGCTTATTGGAGAAGGAACTTCTGACTATACTCACTCAATTCCGCAACGAATTCATAATCTATTGCTTGGAACTTCAAAATTCAATGGTGTTCTTATTCCCAAAAACGCTATTTTTTCCTTTAACGAAACCGTAGGAGATATTTCTTCAACAACCGGTTATCAACCTGCCTATATTATTAAAGAGGGAAAAACGGTACTGGGCGATGGAGGAGGAATCTGTCAAGTATCAACAACCCTCTTTCGCGCTGTGCTTAATTCGGGTCTCCCTATTGTCGAATATAATGCACATGCATATCGTGTCGGTTATTACGAAAATGATGCGAAGCCTGGGCTTGACGCTACTGTATACGGTCCCTCTGTCGACTTTAAATTTAAAAATGATACCTCAGCAAATATTCTTATCCAAGCGACAGCCGATGAAGAACATGATAAATTGTATTTTAAATTTTATGGAAAGAAGGATAACAGATCGGTTGAACTCACTTCTCCGAGAATATATGATGTGACTTCACCACCAGACGCTCAATATCAGGATGATCCCACTTTGAAAAAGGGTGTCATTAAACAAATCGATTTTGCGGCTCCCGGGACAAAATCTAGCTATACATACAAAGTTACGAAAGGAAACGTCGTAACATACGAAAAAGATTTCTTAAATTGGTATAGACCTTGGAGAGCAGTGTTCCTCGTTGGGACCGCAGATTAAAAACTTACCTAAACCAGGCTGCACGGCCGAGCTTATATGCATAGTGTTGCAATGGTCTATCCCCAATTGGGATGGCAGGCACTCCTCCAACTACTACTCCTGGAGGTACATCTTTCGTTACCACTGCTCCGGCCCCAACTACAGCTCCCTTTCCAATGTGGACACCAGGAAGAATGATTGCTCTGGGACCGATAAATACATAATCATCAATGTGGACCGATTTTGTTATTGCAGCAAACTGAGGATCACGAATATCATGTTGAGAATTGTAAACCATTACTCCCGTTGCAAACGCAACATGATTGCCGATTATGATTTCGCCTCGTCCATCTAAAACAGCCTCTTCACCGATAACAGTATCTTTACCTATTGTTATACCTGTGGGATCGTACATTCGTAAGCCTGTATGTACAGATGTTCCCTCACCAATATGCATTCCTGCGATTCTATAAAAAAATCTTCGAATGTGATGCACAGGAACACATCCAATGAAGTGGAGTATCATCACAATAAGCTCCTTTGTAACAGTTGTTATACGACGGTTAATTCTATTACCCATGACTTAATTCTACCACTCTTCATTTTCTTCCGCAATGAAACGGGATGGAGCCCCTTCCATGCGACGACCAAACATAAATCGACGTCGTGCGTGAGTTATAATCAACCGTTCTTTTGCTCTCGTAACGCCAACATACATGAGTCGTCTTTCTTCTTCTAATTGAAAATGATCGAAGGTACTCCGTGAATGTGGCAAGATTCCCTCCTCTACTCCCACCATAAAAACCACGGGAAATTCTAATCCCTTTGCTTGATGAAGTGTCATGAGACGTACTCCGTCTTCCCCTTTCCTTTTTTTCTCTCCTTCTGAGTATTCCGATTCTACAAGTGCAATTTGTTCCAAAAAGTCATTTATGTTGGGATAGGAAACCGCCACGCTCTTTAATTCTTTAATGTTTTCAAGTCGTGAATATTCATCTGGATCTTTTTCATTGTAAAGTGCTAAATAATTAGTTGCAGAAAAAATCTCTTCCATCAAGCCTTCTGTATCTTTTTTTTCCACACCTTCCCGGATACTTACGGATTTTTCCTTGAACTCCGACCATTTTCTTTTTCCAAGTTTCATAATACGATCCTGTGCAACTTCATTATCGGGGTTGATGATGAGACGCATATATGACAAAATATCTTTTATTTCCTTTCGTTCATAAAAACGAATTCCTCCAATTAGCATGTAGGGAAGCCCATATTGCAGTAAAGCTTCTTCGAGCGCTCTTGATTGAGCGTTGATGCGATACAACACAGCAAAATCCTTATAGTCATATTTGCTTTGCAGCCGTTCAATTTCGGTAACCACAAAAAGCGCTTCCTCTTCCTCATTTTGCAGTTGCTTGATGGCAATATCTTCTCCTCCGTTTTTATCAGTGAATAATTTTAAGATAGGATGCCCATTATTTTTTGAAATCACATTATAAGCAAATTCCAATATAGGAGGTGTTGAGCGATAGTTTTGTCCCAACTCAAATACTTTGCACTTGGGAAAGTCTTCTTGGAATTTTTCCAGATTGCGAATATCTGCTCCTCGCCAGGAATAAATACTTTGTGAGAAGTCTCCTACCACTGTAATATGTTTACTTTCCTCCGATAACAATCTCGCGAGAGAGTATTGAGCATAGTTCGTATCCTGAAATTCATCAATTAGTATCTGGGTATATTTTTCATGAATAAGAGCCCTCACCTCTTCATCTTTCCGGAAAAGTTCAACCACTTTCATGATGAGGTCATCGAAGTCGAATGCATTATTTTTCTTTAATCGCGATTGATATGTAGAATATATTTTTGCCACTTCCTCTGTTCGTTCTTGAGGAAAAAAAGTTGTAAATTTATCCGGAGGGATAAGCTGATTTTTAGCTGCAGAAATAAGATGAGAAAGATAAGAAGCAGTCATGCGTTCACTTCCCTTTTCCTTGATGATGGTTTTTAGAAGTGCGGTTTGGTCATCATCATCGAAAATAACAAAGTCAGGCCCATACCCAAGCCGTCCGGCATAACGACGAAGTAGGCTTGCGCAGAAGGAATGGAATGTACCTACAAACCCCAGCTTCCCATACCCTGCTTTTTCAATCCTTTTTTTCATTTCAGCAGCGGCTTTATTCGTAAATGTAATCATTACGATTTCGTTGGGAAGGATTTTTTCCTTCGTAATAAGAAAGAGAACTTTATACACGAGCACTCTTGTTTTTCCTGAACCCGCGCCAGCCAGTACTACAGAAGGCCCGTCTGTATAGGATACTGCTTTAAGCTGTTCCGGATTCAAACTATTGAACTCAAGTTTCTGCATACGTTATACTATACCTTATGAAATACATATTAGGAAACTGGAAAGCTAACAAAAACTTCACAGAAATGAAACAGTGGATTTATACATTCAATCGAGAATATCATGCGCAGGAAAATGTTACTCTCGGCGTATTTCCCCCCCTTCCTTTTATTTCGTATGCGCAAGGAAAATTAAAAGATTGTAGAAACGTTTTCGTTGGAGCTCAAACAATTTCTACTTATGAAAAAGGAAGTTATACAGGAGAAGTTACTGCAACCACTCTTGAAGGAGTTGCGGAGTATGCAATTATTGGACATAGCGAACGAAGAAAAACATTTGGCGAAACAGATGAACAATTAGCAGAAAAAGTGAAGCAAGCACTTGCCCATAAAATGATTCCAGTTTACTGTGTAAGAGATGAGAAAGATATAATCCCGCCTGGAGTGAAAATTATTGCGTATGAACCAGTTGCCGCCATTGGAACGGGCCAAAATGAACCACCAGAACAGACAGTGGCGATGAAAAAAAAGATGAACTTGCCAAAAGATGTTGTCTTTATTTATGGAGGATCAGTAAATGAAAAGAATGCCTTCGACTATTTTGCTACAGGAGAAATTGATGGCTTCCTTATCGGTAAAGCCTGTTTAGACCCAGCACAATTCATCGCGATTGCACGAACCGCCCAACCGAAAGCATAAGATTTGTGATTTATTTCATTCCGATTCGTTTCGTAGAAGCGTTTAAATAAACAAGCAGTTCATAAGGAATTGTTTTACATACCTTTGCAGAGTTTATAATTGAGTTTTTGTCATTCGGATTGTCTGAATAAACTATAGCTTCATCTCCAATTGTTGCATTTTGCACTTTCGTTATATCAATTACTGTGATATTCATGCTTACTTTGCCAAAAATAGGGCAGCGTACTCCCTTGACTAATACAAATCCCTTGTTTGATAACCGACGATTCACTCCGTCGTTGTAACCCAATGGAAGAACAGCTATTACTTGATTTTTTTTCGCAGTATAAGTGAAATCATATCCAACCTTATCGCCTTTTTGTATGTTTTTAATTTGAACGATTGTAGATATTAGTTTTGCCGCTGGTTTAAGCATTTTGCTCTTATTCCCTGGATCGATTCCATAGAGAGCAATTCCTGCTCGAGCTGAATTAACTATTTGAGTGGAATATTTGTCACGTTTAAGAATAAAGGATGAGGCACCTAAATGAATCCACTGAGGATCAACTCCCATCTTATTTACTATTTTTAGCGCTTTTTCAAAACTCTGCACCTGATTCATGGTGTCTTTATTGCTAGGTTTATCTGCCATTGCTAAATGAGACATCAATCCTTCTATGCGTATATTGTTGGACTTACATTTCAGCACAAAATCTCTTAATTTTACAAGCGGAATTCCTTCCCTATGCATACCAGTATCAACGAATAAATGAACTCCCGCGTGAGGTTGATATTCATGAATTGCAGCCAACAATTCTGGACAATAGACAGCATATGAAAATGGAAGTTTTTTAACGTTAAGAGTCTCCGGATGGACATACCCCATAATCAGAATAGGAGTTACTATTTTCGCTTTCAAGAGTTGATACGCTTCAAAAATACTGTCTACGCAAACAAATGGTGCTTTTAGCGGATCCAAAATCCTCGCAACCTCGATAATCCCGTGTCCATATGCATTACTTTTCAATACAGGAAAAATAGGTTGTTTGTTTAAATGAGACAAATGGTGATAATTATGAAGTAATGTTGAAGCGGATATCTCGAGTCGATTTAGTGCATGATAATGGCCCCTTGAACGTCTAAAAATATCTTTAAGCATCGCACTATTATAGCAAATTTATTATCTCCACTTACTTTTATGAAGTTATGTCGAGACTAATTAGTGAAATATTAATTTAAGAATAGATCAATGTTCTTTAAATGTTGCTCGTATGTTTTTGCACAGTGGATTTGTTCTTTGTTGTCGTGTAAATAAAAGAGGCAATCTGTGTCATCCGGGTGAAGTGCCGCTTCAATATAACCGATGGATGGACTACAAATGGGAGTAGGTGGTAAACCTTTATATAAATAAGAGTTATACAGTGAGTCGTTTTGCTTTTGTTTAATATCAATTGACCCCCACCACTTCCCCTGACTATTTTTTCCAAGCGTATATTGCATCGTTGAATCAATTTGAAGCGGCATGCCGATATTGAGCCTGTTCCAGATGATACCCGATATAAGATGCATATCCTGGTTTCCTGCGGCTTCTCGGGCAATCAGCGAGGCAATTTTAAGGCCCGTAACCCAGCGTATATTCGCTGCACTATATTTGTCAGCAAGTGGCGTAAATTTTTCATTGAATCGATTAATTAAGCGCTGCGCTATTTTATCTCCTGATTCATCTACTGGAATGAGATAGGTATCGGGATAATATACTCCTTCAAAATATTCCGGCTTTGTGTTTGTATATTCAGTATTCCATTTCTTTATTTTTTCGTCATCCCATCCCAACGCTGCTCCCAAAATTTCGCCAATCTGTTCTTTACGTAAACACCCTCCAAATGACACCCACACAAGGTCTGGTTTTCCGTTTATTTTTGAGAGAACATCAAAAGCTCCCATATTCCCATTCATTCTATATCCTCCAGGTTCAATGACAATGTGGAGCATAAAACTATTTTTAAAGAATGTAAATAAAGCAGCACTTTTTATAAACTTGCCCTTTTCTAGCTGTTGTACTAGGTCAAATCCTTCTTGGTTTTTTGGGACGATGAAAAAAGACTCTTTATTTCCTCCAACAGGCCCAAAAATACTCCAATAGAATAAACCAATCAGTAACACCAACAAAATAAAAAAGGCACCTTTCATTTTCATATTTTTAAAACAATAAGGAAAAAAGGATTGTTGAAGCTGCAACTATAAAGAGTATTGAGGATGTTTGAATCCATCCCGTTTCTGGTAATTGTTGGACGCCTGTAGGTTGCACTTTTTTAGTAGGTGAAGGAACAGAAGATGGTGCATTTGTGGGATCGACACTGCCCATGGTTGGAGAAATGGATGTACTTTTATATGCAAGAAGTGGCTGAAGAGTTGGCGTTACGGGCGGATTGGTTGGATCCAATACATGGGTAGGAGCCAATGTAGGCGCTATCGTGATTGTGGGGAGAGGTGCATTCGTGGGAACAATGGTTGGAATAGATGTTGGAACTTGCGCTAAAAGTGGCGGGGTTGAAGTTGGAGCTTTTGTATCTGTTGGAACGGCTGTTGGTGCTTTGGTTACGGCTGGAGGAAGGGTAGGACTTATCGCAACGGTTGGCACTGTTGTAGGGCTCGTTATAAAGTCTGGGATTACCACCGTTCTTGAATATGTCTTGGCAGCTGCTTTTGTTTTTTGAATTTGTGTAGGTGGGGTTGAACTAGAAAGCAAACCACTGATATAAACCGTAGCTCCCAGCAATAGGACCGTCATTATGACTAGTATTATCGATATTGTTGTTCTGTTTTTTTTCATGACTAATCCCCCAACCATCCATCACTCGCCGAATGGAGTTGAGCTTCAATTTTTAATTGTGCGGTTCCTGTCGCAACGACGTACTCTTTATAGTACACCTTTAAAGAAGGATTAAATAGCGTGGTGATATCTGATATCTGCCAATCTTTTGAATTGATTTTAATACGTGCACGATCAATATCTGCCTCCACAATTGTTTGAATGCCAATGATTATTTTATCACCGTATTTTGCCTGATTCTTTTTATCGCTTCCTATTTCTTTCCACTTGGAATCATATACCATTAGACCCGCAGAAGATACTTCCTTTATGATGGGTACAGATGTTGCTGCAACTTTCTGCTTCTGTTGGTTAATCGTATAAGAGAAGTAGATAAGAACCGTGACTCCTATAAGTGAGACTGAGGCAATAACAATCATAAGATAGGGATTCCCCTCTTTTACATTTTTTTTAATCGGAACCTGAGCGGGGAGAGGAGTGTTATTCGCAGCAACGGGAGCGTTAACTTGCACAGTATTATTGAATTGAGGAACTACGGGTTTTTCTTTTTTCTTTTTATCGTCGATTGTTTTTTTTATCTCGAATATGAGAAAACAAAAAACAGCGAAAAAAGCAATAAGCGCAATTTTATTTATAGAAACAAAGAACTCAATAAGTCCATCCATAGTTTCATTCTATCAGGAACAGATCTTAAAACGCAAGAACCAATCCAGCTCCTACAACTATGCAGAAGATGGCGCCAAAAAGGAATCCAGACACCCCACCGCCTGTTACTGGAAGCGTGACGGTTGGCACGAACGTTGTTGGCGCGATTGCCGTTGGATATCTGGTGTTTGTTGGAATCGGCGTAGTTATACCAGTTGGATGTAACGGAACTGTAGGAGCGATTGTCGGAATAAGGGTTGGAGTGCCTGTAGCGATTCCCAATACCTGTTCCCCGCTTTTAATAATACTGAACGTTCTTCTAATAATTGTTGGAAGTCCTGCACCATTTTCAATTGTCGCTGTAATCATATACCGAGCAGGACCTAAAACCAGAGGGGATTGAATAATCCATTCACCCTTATCATCTGCCTTTGTTCTATAACTAAACTGTTTGGTAGGCGCCTGTATAAGCACGGTAACATCTCTTCCCGCAGGCGCAGTACCCCGAATCAGGGGGGTATTTCCGGGGATGAGTGATTCTTCTTTTGGATAAATAATGCTAGATGCTCCAATCGGCTGCGTTAAAGTATTTTGAGTATTCACACCGAGAACAGATTCATTATTATTTTGAATCGTTTGTACTAAATTAAGTGTTTTTCCTGCTGTGATAGCATTTTTCAAGGGTCGCGTTTGCCCTACTGTTGTTCTCACATTACCCTGTGGAAACGCAAATAATTTTATAGACACCGGGCTCAAGTCTGTTATCGGAATAATCGAATTACTTTTCTTCTCTATGAGACCAGTAAGCGGTAGAAGCCATTCTCCTGTTTCTTTCGTAAAAACTGCAAGTGGATAATATCCATCCACTTCATATGTTAATAATCCATTTATATATGGTCTTGTAGATGGTAAAACCACTTTCCCATACGCGGGTGAAATTGGATTTTCTTTTACCTCCTTAGGAGTTTTTACAATTTCAGAAAGCAATGATGGAAGAATATATGTTTTATTTCCCACACGAATCCGAAATCTGTATTCTGTATCAGCATTTAATCCTGCAACTGTTGCATGATAAACGCCTTCGTTGTAATCGATATTACCGATTATTGGGTAACTGCCGTTTTCCGCACCCACTTCCACCCATTGATCCTCCTTTACGGCTCTTTTTGTTGACCAGATAACCTCAAATCCATGTGGATTTCTATTCACCACGAACACTCGTTCTAAACCAAGTGTTTTTTGCCAACCGTTTTTATGTCCCAGTTGATTTATCAAAAAAAAACCACCCGACAAAAAGGATATTAAAGCAACTACACCCAAAATAGTGAGCATTTTTTGACTTCGCTTTGTGTATAGTGTGCTATATGACATATCCTATTCTTTTTTTAGTTTTAAAATATCGATAATCGTTTTATCCATCTGGTAATCGGGAACTTGGGCGGGCTGAATATTGATTTGATCGTTTATCTTGGTCTGGATATGGTAAATATCCAACATCATCCATGCGATAATGGTCAAAAATACTCCCAGTGATAGAACCAATAATTCTTTGCCTTTCATAAGTAATAACCTTCAACTTCTAACAATAACTTCAGTTCTCCACTTGTCGTCCCACTTTTTTCACTCTGGTCAAATGTGATCTGTTGGATTGTTTTTAAACGTCTATCATTCATTATTTGAGTGATGAAATCTTTCGACTGTATAAAGTCTCCTGACCCATCAAGAGTGATATTTATTTTTTTTCTTACGAGTTTTTTCTGTATATCTCTTAAGTCTACTTTATTAATTGACATACTTTTTAAGTTCATTCCTGAATTAGATGCAGAAAATTGTGAATCAGTTACTAATTTGCTTATCAACGGAAGGCTTGGAATTGACTGATCCAGAAGGTACAGGTCTTGGCCATTATCCTGGAGAAATGATTGAATATCAACGATTTTCTTGATGACGTTTTCGTACCCGGAATCAAGAATATGCAGCTTCCCAGATTCTTCTTGAAGGGAGAGAATAGTGAGCACGTTTGGCCGGATGACGAAAAATGTAAAAAAGGCAAATGATATAAAGAATAGGATAGTATAACTGTAATCAGTTGCCTTCTTTACAAGTAATTGTCGTTTAATTATTGATTTGTTCATTTTTTTGCACTAGCTAATTGGAAACCGGTCAACGTAAAAGGGACAAAAAATTCCATGTCGTTTCGTTTGATGCTGCCGAGTGTAACTACTTTAAATCGTTTATCTTTCTTGAGTCGTGCGAGATAGGAGCGAATCGTTTCAGGATCGGTGGTCGTTACATCAAACTTGAATGTGCCGTCTCGAATATCGAGTCGTTTGATAGTGAGATGGAGAGGAAAAGAATCTAAGAAGTAACTAAATGATTCCGTAAATAATGCCTGGTTCACTAATACTTCGCGAATTTGCTTTGTCTTAAGGTCAACTATCTCTGCCTGTTTTAATAACGGATCAGACACCGCGACAATTTCCTGTTTTTGCTTAAGTTCATCTTTCAAATCGATAATTTCTTGATCGATCTTAAACCGATAAAAAAAGACAGAGATAACGACTATTTGAGTAATAACAAGAACATACCGCAAATAATGCAGTATAAAATAAATGCCCTTATCTAAAAAATCTCGTTCTTTCTCTGGGAGAAGATTGATTTTATATTTCATTTCTTCTTTGATCCCAACTTAGTAATGCGAGATTTAAGACGTGATGCTTTATTTTTATGAAAAACCTTTCGCTTTGCAGCTTTATCTATAAGAGAAACTGTCTTGCGAACCTGGTTCACGTCTTTTACTCCTTTCATCTTAAAAAGTCCTTTGATTGCGTTTTCGATTGCGTGTAAATAAACAGCATTGCTTTTTGTTCTCGTAACGTCCTTGCGCATTTTCTTTTTTGCAGATTGTATATTTGGCATAATAAAATCACCCCCTTTTCATTTATATCATTAATAACAGTATATCCTAAAATCAAACTCATAAACAAGGCCTATATTCACTATTTCTCTAGAAGAAATGAGTTTATAATGTGAACTCCTTTGAGAGGACCTTTTCACCATAATCCCCTGTAAATTTTAATGTCACCTGGATTGCTCCGATAACCTCGTGATATACACATTTTCCAGAGGAACAAGTACCTAGAGTCATCTGTTTCTCGAAACTATTGCTAGTGATTGTCGATATTGTCCCGATAACTCCTTGTTTTCCCTGAGCTTTAGTATCATAGGAAAGTTCATAATCCACGGACTGGGTTCCGTTTGGAATACCCGAACTTTTCATTACTATTTCCTTTTTCCCAGAAAGAGCAGCGAGCGTGACGATTGTTGAGGCATCCACAGTTGGAATCGCTCCCAATTCTTCCTTCTTTACTGGCTGTTCAACAACCTTTGGTTTTTGTTGGGATAAGAATACTGCCAAACCGATACCCGCTAATACTAAAAATCCAATCACAAAAGCAATCATGTTCTTTTTCATATTTTCATTAAGAATTGGTAATGCGTTTTACTATCACATCATTCACGGCACTTATCTGTATCCGTTCCTGTTTCATGGTATCGCGATCCCGTATCGTAACAGTATTGTCTTCCAAGGTTTGGTAGTCAACAGTAATACAATAGGGGGTCCCTATTTCATCTTGTCTGCGATACATCTTGCCGATGTTTCCGCGATTGTCATATTCTACAACATACTGTTTCTTTAACGATAGAAATAGTTCTCTTGCAACTTTCGTCAATTTTTCGTCTTTCTGAAGAGGAAATACTGCCGCCTTTACTGGAGCAATTTGAGGATTCAATTTTAAGACAAACCGTTCAGTACCGTTGACGAGCTCTTTCGTAAATGCATCAACTAAAATAATACCAGTCAGACGCGAAAGTCCGAATGTCGGTTCTATGACGTGGGGTACGAATTTTTCCTTCGTGACAGGGTCAAGATAGGATAAATCTTTTCCTGAATGTTTCATGTGATTGGAAAGATCAAAATTGGTTCTATATGCAAGTCCGAACATTTCTTTCCATCCAAATGGATATTTATATTCTATATCCATCGTTTTTTTTGAATAATGTGATCGTTCAAACTCTTCATGTTCTCTCCACCTTAACGATTCCTTCTTTAACCCAAGTCGAAGTGTGAACTGCCACATAAAATCTTTCCAATACTCAAACGTTTTCTCCCAGTCGGTTTCGCGGATAAAATATTCAAACTCCATCAAATCAAACTCAAGCGTCCGATGAATAAATTGACCCATGGTAATTTCATTTCGAAATGCTTTTCCTTGTTGTGCAATCCCAAATGGAAAGGGTACGCGCATTGTGTTTATGACGTTCTTGAAGTTAAGAAAAATACCCTGAGCGATTTCACCCCGCAAATAAAGAGTAGATTTTTCTCCTTCGATGATCCCCATTTTTGTTTCAAAAAGAAGGTTAAACTTTCTCACATCGGTAAAATCTTTCTTTCCACATTTGGGACATTGAATATTGTGTTCTTTTACGAGTTTGGTAAGTTCTTCAACAGATAAACCTTCCACTTTCAATCCTTCAACTTTATCTTCAATAAGATGGTCCGCACGCGTTCTGTAATGACAATTTTTGCAATCTATCAGAGCATCAGTAAATCCTGCGACATGGCCTGATGCTTCCCATACTTTTGAGTTTAACATTATACTTGCGTCAAGTCCTACCATGTCTTCGCGATCTAATACAAACGTCTTCCACCATAAATCTCGAATGTTGTTTTTAAGGAGTGTGCCATAATGGCCAAAATCCCATGTATTAGCAAGTCCACCGTAAATATCAGAAGAAGGAAATACAAATCCCCTTCTTTTTGCTAGAGCAACTAGTTCTTCCATATCTCAAATTATATAACACCAATGGGTAATTTTTTGCCCATTATATCTTCCGTCATTGTTACGCATTCTTCATATGACTTACACCCGCCATATCCCAAGATAGAAAGAATTTCGCTCATAGCGCCTGTCATTTGAAACTCATTCGTTTTTGCTTTCGCTAACCGGACTAGTATTGTTTTGCAAAGATTATAAACATTCGGATCTTTTTGGCTATCGGGGAGAAGTCGTTCAAACATGAACAACAGAGTATAGAGATACTGCAATTTAGCAAGATCTTTTTTAATTGGAGAAAGATGAGAAATGAGTTCGACCGAGCTTAAATAGCGAAGCGAATCATGTTTTTCCGAGAAAATAATACGAACGATGTTCCCCGTTTGGAGTGCGGATATCCGTTTACTGGTGATTTTCTGCACTCCCTTAGCAAGCAATGCAATCTTGCCGAAATGATGAGTAAGTATTACAATAACCACATCGCTGTGAAGTATTTTTCTTTTCACAAGGATGATGCCTTCATCTGATTCCTTATGAGTACGGTACGACATTGCACTTACTTAAATTCTGTATCCTTGTTCATGACTCCCTTAAATACGGAGCTGCCATTTAATGACACTTCATACTTCTGCCCTTCAACTCCACCCTGTTTTTGAATCAAGAGAGTCGATGCATCCACTGATGCGGGAAGTGTATACGTGACATTTATCTTTGCAAGCCCCATTGGATTCACGATTAAGAACCCTTCGAAAACTGTTTTTCCCAAATCGTCGTACGTTTGCACCTTCATCGATGATCCTTCAAATGCAATCAATTTTGAACCTTTTGGAACATAAATACGTACCCAATTTCGAAGAGGAGCATTAAGACATAAGACTCTCTCCTGTAATAAGTTACAATTTGACGCTGGATACGGATTTCTATATTCTACTTGGACTTCCCGTTTTGTTGTTCCATTTTCCTTCGTGCTTTTTGAGATTATCGTTTCCGTTGTAAACAGGTTTGACTTTGCTCCCGCGAAATTCACATTATTTACATGTAAATAGTCTCCTTTACTCGCATTAATCTTCCCTGCATAGTCCAATTTTTCGATTGATTGTTGAATGGCGGGATCGACGAAATTGAGAAGGATGTGTTTTTCATCCATATTCTTGAACATTGTTTGAGCCAACGCTCCCCAATATTTAGATGGTGAGAATCTGAGCGCTCTGTTGAACAATTCATACATTAAGTCTCCCAAAACACCTTTTCTATTCTCTTTCACATACCCTACTTGTTCATCTACGACGGAAAAGAGTTGATAAATCACTCCCGCACAATCACATCGTTTATCTATTTTAGCTGTGAAGGTTATTCCATCAACTTGGGCGTCTCCGAAAATAGTAAGCATGTCCACCAATATCTTAGAATCCATGGCAATAATTCCGTCATAATCAACTCGAAGGCTGCTTTTCTTATAGAGAGAATTGAATAGTTCGAGAGATTTCACGAAATCAGGAGATAAATTACTATCTCGAATATAAAGTTGACTTACTCCCTTGTGATATGTGAGAATCTCAGGTGGCGCGACTGGATGAGATGAAATACTTGCGTCAAGTGAGTATATATCAGCTGATTTATCTATTGACATCTTTCCGTCTTTTATTTTGAACACAGCATATGCTGTGAGAAATCCACCGGTAGCTCTTCTTTCTGCAGTATTTTGGAATAATATGAGATAAGTCTGTTCTTTTTTTGATCCTAAGATTTCTGGAAGTTTCTTCAACAATGGTTTAGCATCGACGAACAATCGTGAAATTCCACCGAACTGTTCCTTGACATCACTTATGGTTGCACGGATTTTTTTTCCACCAATTTCGGTTGGATATCGATTTTCGTCTATTTTTTCCAATCTTTTTTCAATTTGATTGATGTCTTCTGATATCACATCTACGTTTTTCAGCACTTTATCAAGCGTTAGTACT
The DNA here is from genome assembly GCA_038328135.1 of Patescibacteria group bacterium. Lineage (GTDB taxonomy): Bacteria > Patescibacteriota > Microgenomatia > UBA1406 > GWC2-37-13 > JAKBEU01. The sequence continues at coordinate 70,080 of JBBQLR010000003.1, forward strand.
GCTGTTTGCAATCTCCCCTCTGCGGACTTTTCAACGAATGATGACTCTCCTTTTTTAAAGCCTATGAGATCTGCGTAGGGCGCTATGGAAGCTACTCCCGACTTTGCGGCCTCAATCCCATATCGCCCAGCTTCAACGCCGAGCTTGAAGTCAACAATATAAGGAATCGTGATTGCCCAATAAAGGGTAGAGGCTTCCTTTTCTAGTTCTCCATATTTCTCGTCAACCACTTTCAATTTTGCCGTTAATAAATCAATATCATTCTTAGAGAAAGCTTCTTTCAAGTCTTTACCTGACACAACAACCGCCATCGCCTTTGCCTGGATATGTGTGTAAGGTATGTAAAACGAATAATATGCGAATGCACACAGTGCGAGAAGTAATGCAAAAAGTACAATCCCTGTTTGTTTTTTCATATTTCTTTCAAATAAATAATAATTAAAAAATTATACGGCTCCCCTCCCGGTAATCATAACTAGGGGTGTCTTTACAATTATACGAATATCTTCCCATAAAGAAATAGCTTTTATATATTCTGCATCTAGCGCTATTCGTTTATCAAAGTGGACCTCACTTCTCCCTGATACTTGCCAGAGCCCGGTGATTCCAGGTTTTACAGACAATACGTCAGCAACAAATTTTTTTGTATCAGGATGTTTTTTTTGTTGATTTTGGAGTTCATCGGGATAATATGCCCGAGGACCAACGATACTCATTTCACCTAATAATACATTAAATAATTGAGGGATTTCGTCGAGGGAGTGTTTTCGGATCCATTTACCCACTGGAGTGACTCTTGGATCGTCCTTGAGCTTATAACTGTCTTTCTGATACTGTTCAAACAACGTTTTAAACCGTGAATCAGTATGAAGCAGCACATGTGCATTTTTTATCATAGATCGGAACTTAAACATTTTGAATAGGTCTCCATTCTGACCGACCCGTTCAGGGACGTCTGCAAAAACAGGCCCCTCTGAATCTAATTTAATGGCTATCGAAACAACTAAACAAATGGGTGAAAACACAATAAGCAATATACTCGCCAACACGACATCCATCAATCGTTTCAAATATGTATTGTACCCCTTGCCGTAAAGTAAAGTCATATAAAATTACGTTAAATCCTCGTTTTCAGTTCCTTCGAAATTTTCAACAAGGGTTTTAATCTTCCCGACTGAAGTTTTTTTTGCGATAAGAAGAACATCTTTGGTGTTCACAATTATGTGCTCATCCAAATCGATTCCAACTATTAACTTCTTATCTTCATAATTATAGATAAGTGTATCTCGCACATGTTCCAAATAAACTCTTCCCCGAATTATATTTTCATACGGATACTGCTCCATAGCTTCCTTTACCGCTTCCCAAGCGCCTATATCGCTCCAGCCGATATCTTCCACAATAACACATGCTGTGTCTTTATCTAATTTCTCGAGGATAGCATTATCGAAATTTATTTTTTCAAGGGATGAGTATACTTTTTTCAGAACTGTTGGATATTCTTTCGTCTCATAGGCATCAACTATCTTTTTTACATCTTCAAATAATTGGGGAGCGAAACGTTCATACGCTTTCCATATAAAATGCGGTGTGGTAACGAAATATCCCAAATTCCACGCATACTTTCCCGATTTGAAATATGTTTCGGCAGTTTCCTGGTCTGGGCGATATTTACAACCTTCATAAGCATAAAAGGAAATCATATCATTTTCATGTGTTTTTTTGCCCATATGGATATAGCCTAAATTCGCGCTCGCGAATCGAGGTTTGTGAGCGATAAAGACAAGACTATTTGGTTTCTTTTGAATATGATCTCCTGCAGCTTTCAGTATCTTCTTGAAGAGGTTTACTTCCTTTACGAGATGATCGCTCCAAAGGATGGCAAGCGGCTCATGGGGGTGTTTTCTCTGTAATATTCCCATTACCAATGCTATGGCTGGGCCTACATCTTTTTTCTCGGGTTCAAGAAAGTAATTTTCGTCAGGAATATCAGGAAGTTGTTTATGAATTATTTCTTTATAGGCACTATTGGTGGAAATATAAATGTCTTTAAAGTCAAAATCCGGTCTCAGCCGTTCTACGGCAAGTTGAAGTGTAGATTTATCTCCGATAATTCTCTCAAATTGCTTAGGAGATTTTTTTCTCGATAAAGGCCATAAACGCGTCCCCGCTCCACCTGCAAAAATAACTGCTTTCATATGGTTATAAAGTCCTTTAATTGGTAAACAAACTGAGCATCAAACCGCTCATTACCGAATTTTTCCATTATTGTTTTTTTCTTCAGCTTAGTTGAGTGAATTAGATTGTATGCTATTTGCTCGAATCTTTCAAGCTGGGACATCAAGCTAGGCACAGTTTGTTCATCAAAAAATAGCCCCGATTCTCCTTCAATGACAGTTTCACAGGCTCCTCCCGCCCGATACGCAATTACAGGACATCCATGATATTGAGCCTCAAGCGAAACATATCCAAAATCCTCATTTTGAGGCATTATGAGGGCTTGTGCATGAGAATAGAGAAAGGAGAGCTCATCATCCGATATAAGGCCTGCAAATTGACAGTTATTGGATGCAGATTGTTTAAGTTTTTCCATGAGCGTGCCAGTCCCAACAAGTATGTACGAACGCGACATATCTTGTTTAGCGACATCCAAAATGAGTTCAGCTTTCTTGTATGATTCCATCCTCCCGACCCACAAATAATATGGTTTTGTGAAGGAAAGCTGCGCTGGTTTATTCATGATTATTTTTTTCTTATCCCAATACAAGGTGTCAAATGGAGGATATATTACCGCCGAATCTACACCGTAATATTGTTTTGCCCGCTTCGAAGTTGCATCTGAAATAGAAATGTATTCATCAGGTCGGTGAGATACTATCAAATCCCAGTTTCGAAGGTGATTAAAAACGGGCCTTGTGAGAAAACCGGTCACTCCCGGTAAATAATCTTGCGTGTGACTCCATAGATATCGAGGTGGAGTAAGTAAATAACAAATGTGTTTTGTCCTGGGCTTTGTAATAATTCCCTTCGCAAATGCAGATGTAATCGATAGTACCAAATCATACTCGTCAAATCGGAAGCCTTCGAAAGCGAATGGAAACAGAGGTGTTAATAATGATCTTTTTGAGCGAATTATCGAAGGGAGCGATTGTATGAATGATGGATGTATCGTAAAATCTTTAGCCCACTGTGCATGTTTATAGTTTACAGCTGAAGTGAAAAAATGTGCTTCTGGAAACAGGGTATGAAAATGGAGTAACACCCGTTCGACTCCTCCCCATTTGTCAATCCAATCATATACAATAGCTATTTTTTTCTTATTATTTGGCATGTTCCATATAGAGATCCATTGTTCGTCTTGCCATCTCGGAAAAAGAAAATTCCTTTCTCATAGTGTTTTTCTTTTTCTCATTTTCCTTTTCAAATAAATGTATGGCCTGCACAATCGAAGACTCTTCAAATGGATCGAATGAATAATAAGATGTTCCAAGTAGTTCTTGAAAAACTGGGATGTGAGATGCGATTATCGGAATTCCAAAATGCATTGCTTCAACTAAAGGTAGCCCAAATCCTTCGGAAATAGACGGGTGAATAAGGGCGTCTGCATTTCTATAAAGCGTTGCAAGTTCTCTAAGTGTTAGTTTTTCTTTCACTAAAATATGTTTTTTCTCTTCAGGAGAAAGCGAGTCCATCATTCGTTTTAAAAAAAAGTCCTGCGGACCGGCAAAAACTAATACAGTCCGTGATTGACTTTTTACGAAAGCTCGTATGAGAGTCAAGACATTTTTATGAGGGTAAAAATTTCCTACATATAATAAGTATGGTTTATCAAGACGTTGCCCATCGCCTTTCTCTGGGAGAAAGCGATAAGAAACACCTTCATAAATTGGAGTTATTTTATTTTCTATAGAATTTCCAAACATCGCGACTAGTTGGTCGCGAACGGTATATGTCGGAGTAATTATTGCACTGCTTCGCATCACTTGGTTTCTAAGTACGAGAGAAAATATACTATGTTTGAGTGAATAGATTAGGGGATTTTTTGTTGAAGCTTTTCCTGTCTTGAAAAGAAACGGTGTCACATCGTGAATCGTAGAAATGTATTTCCCCGAATATAACATCGGGTGCCCAAAATAGGTAAAATGCATCAAGTCGAGATTATCTTTGGTAATACAGTTTAAAAAATCGGTTTGTTCGTTCCATGAGTGCCATAATGCAGTTGTAGTATGAATACGGCTATTTCGAACTTCTTTTTGTATAAAACTTGCATCAGATGGAAGACAATAAAAAGTAAATGTAACTCCAGGAGGAGTAAATTCAGGTAGATAATGAATTAAATTCTGGAGATATGTTCCAACCCCTGTCTGAAATAATAACCGAGCGTCTACCCCGACGTTGATCATACGATGTTTTTTTTCCACTCAATAGCGGAATAAACTAATGATGAAATCCATTTTGGATAATGCTTTTCATAATGTTTTTTATAAAAAATCACCATGGAATTGTAGAAATAAGAATGTGTCTTTTTTTGAGCTTTTGTATCGTTCGTTTTCTTCAAACCGCTTTGATATTTTAGATGAAGGATGGTATAGACAGGGTCATAGATTATTGAGTATCCAAGTCGTTTAATGCGATAAGCTAAATCTATATCTTCCCCATACATGAAGAAGGCCTCATCAAAACCCTTCAGCGTATCTAAAATATCTTTTTTCACCAGGAAAAAAGCTCCTGTTGGAGAATCGATTTCATGCTTTGTGTTGAGAGGTAAATGAGTGAGATGATATCCGCCAAATATTTTGTTCAATATAGGAATCCGTGAGGTCAGTTTTTCCAGGCCTGCATAATAACAGAAAGACCTCCACACGGTAGGGAATCCTCTGTGCGAGGCTGGGTCTATTTGCCCCGAAGGCAACTGTACCCGTACGGTAAGAGCGCCATATAGTGGATGCAAATCCATATCTTTAATCAGAGCCTTAAAATTGAGCTCTTCAGGAACTAAAACGTCCGAATTCAAATAGAGGATATATCTTCCTTCCGAAAGTGCAACACCGAGATTATTTGCCTTTCCATACCCACTATTATCCACATTACACAGCACTTTAATGTCTCTATTATTCGCGATTTTTCTTAGTTCTTCTTGAGAGCCATCATGAGAATTATTGTCTACAATAATAACTTCTGATTGAAGATTACTTTTTGTGAGGGCTTTTTGAAGTTTGGTAATACATTGAAGCGTTAAATCTTTCGTGTTATAGGACACAATAACAACTGAGACGTCTTTCTTCATATGTATAGATGATACAATATCCGTTTATCGCTTTGGAGACTGTTTTGCTCTTCGTGATTTTCCTCCGGTACCGACCTTTCTTCTTTGGCGGGCACGAGGATCTCTTTTAAGAAGCATTTCTTTTTTCAAGATTGGTCTCATTACTTCCTTATCTGTCTTTTCAAGCGCGCGTGCTAATCCATGGCTGATTGCATCAAGCTGCCCATTTAATCCGCCACCGGATACGGTAATTGAAATACAAAATCTATCTTCTGCTTTTACGAGTTTGAGAGGTCTTAAATATTGGACCTTCTGGTGAAGTGCTGGGAACATTTCTTCAATCTTTTTTTTATTGGCAAACATTTCTCCTTCTTTTATTTTTGTTTCGCCAACCATCACTGTCTTGTCTTTACCGGGAATATAAAGTCGAACTAATGCGACTGATGTTTTTCTTCTTCCGATACCTTCATAAAACAGGACATTTTTTATTTTTTTCACCATAAGATACTGTCAAATAATAATTTAGACCTTCACTGCAAACTCTGCTGCATAGGGATGCTTATCATCCGCAAATACAAATAATCGAGCTAATCTTTTATCGCGTAATTTATTTTTTGGCAACATTCCACCGACTCCATTCATTACTATACGGGCAGGATTATGTTCCAAAAGATCACTTGCCTTTGTTTTCTTCAATCCTCCTGGATATCCAGAGAAATGATCATACATTTTTGTATCCATTTTCTTTCCAGTAAATGTCAAGAATGATGCATTTATGACAACAACATAATCACCACTATCAATGTGAGGAACGTAATTTACTTTGTGTTTCCCTTGCAGGAGAGTAGAAATTCGTGGCAATTCTCTTCCGAGAACCTTACCCTTCATATCAATTAAATGCCATGCTTTCTTTATCTCTGTGGCGGAAACGGGTTTAGTTACTTTTGTGAGTGTTGTCATGGTTATTTAGCTATAACTTCTTTTTTAACTTCTGCTTTTTCTAGTTTTGTTTCTTTAATCAAAGGATGTGCCCACGTAATCTGAGCCATCATCGCTCCATCTGACTGTCTTTGTTCCAAGAGGGTTACTTTTGTGTATCCACCTTGTATCTTTTCGAATGCTGGTCCGACTGTTTCAAAAAGTCTTTTCACCATGGCGGGTTCTCCGAAATAGCTGAGGATATGGTTTTTATTGGCTTCAGTTTTTGATTTTGATTTAGAAACAAGCTTTTCAATAACCATCTGCATTGCTTTTGCTCTTTCTTTTGTTGTTGTTGATTTCTGTTCAAGAAAGAAGTTTCGGCATAACTGTCGCATTAACATTTTGTTCGCGTCATAGCCACAACCAAACTTTCTTTTTGCCATTCTGTGATTCATATTAGTTCCACTCAAATCCCAACTTTTTTAACTCATCTTTTATTAAATCGATTGATTTTCTTCCCAATCCCTTATATGCAACCAATTTCTCTTCTCCAATTTTTACTAAGTCTGCAACCGTTTCGATGTTTTCTCGAAGAAGTGCATTGACCACTCGGGAAGGAAGATTGAGTTCATCAATAATGAGATCATTGAATTTTTTATTCATTTCAATTACGCCAGTCGCTTCAGCTGAAATCGCTGCTTTTGCTTCCTGATTCTCAACCTGTGCAAAGATGTGTGAGAATTGAACACTCAATATAGCTGCAGATTGCTTGACGGCTTCATCAGGTGCAACACTTCCATCTGTCCAGACAGACAGAATCACTCTATCTGCATCAGATTTTCGTCCTACGCGTGCTTCTTCAACTGTGTATACTACTTTCTTTACTGGAGAAAATGCACTATCGAGAGGAATATATCCGAATTCTTTTGGCGATTGTTCGTTAGCAGGAACATATCCACGTCCTGTTTCAACAAGTACTTCAAGTTCAATTTTTCCTTTTACATCGGTGATTTCACCTATGTAAAGATCTTTATTTACTACTTCTACATCGCCTTCAAGATCGCTTGCAAATACTTTTCCTATTCCTTTTTTATTCAATGTCACTTTGTGTGTTCCTTCTGCACCTTTCTTGAAATGAGCTTGTTTCAAGTTTAAAGTAAGTTCAAGAGCGGTTTCCTTTACTCCCTTTAACACACTGAACAAATGTGGTGTCCCTTCAATCTTGACTGCAACTACTGCTGTTCCTTCAAGAGATGAAAGAAGTGTTCTTCGTAACGCATTTCCCATGCTTTCTCCAAAGCTTTGAGCTAATGGTTCAAATGTAAATACTCCAAATGATTCTGTTAGTTCTCCTGTTTTTGTTGTGAATTGTGGTGTCAACATAGTGCAATAATAAAATAAATAATAATGATTATCGAGAGAAAAATTCGATAACTAAACGCAAATCAATTTGATCTTTAAGTGCATCCATGTTAGGTTTTTCAAGAAGTTTGCCAACTGTTGCTTGTCTTTCAAGCCAATGAGGAATAATTAAATCTTTTATTTCCAACATTTTAGTGATAGCAGGAATTTTTTGGGCTTTTTCTGACTTGAATGAAATTACATCGCCTGCTTTTACTTGATAAGACGCGATATCAAGCACTTTACCGTTTATGGTTATATGTCCATGAGTTGTCATTTGGCGTGCGGCTGCTCGTGTAGGAGCAAATCCAAGCCGATATACAGTATTGTCTAATCTACTTTCAAGAAGTGTGCATAAGTAAAGGGCTGTATTTCCTTTTGTAGAAACCGCCTTTTTAAAGTAGTTTTTTAATTGTTTTGCGGTGACACCAAACATAAAACGGAGTTTTTGTGTTTCACGAAGTTGATTGCCTCGTTCAGAAACCTTTCGTCGTTTATTCAATCCATGTTGACCTGGAGGTACAGCGATTTTTTTAAGTAATCGTTCTTGCGATTTAGAACCTGCAGTTTTTAAACCGAGGTCTACTCCCTGTCTTCGTGCAATTCTATTTTTTGGTCCCGTATATCTCATATAGTCATCTAAAATTCATAATAATATTGTATTAGACTCTTCGAACCTTTGGTGCCCGTAC